>WRAI01000018.1 GCA_009780275.1 Oscillospiraceae bacterium
AAATATTCCTGCACTGCCGCCAGTTTTTGCTCCGGGGGTATTGACTTCTTGTTCTGCATTGCTATGCTCCTCTCTGTTTGTAGACTCACTTTTTCATCTGTCTAAACCGAGGGTAGCATAGCAAAATGTCCCGAAGTTAAAGTCAACGATTATCGCCGACGGGCAACTTTGCTTGCGTAAGTTTTTGGTTGTTTTTCGCTGTCACCGCCAACATTTTCATAATCTGCTCTCGCATTTGGGCGGGGGTAGTGCCTTTCGGGAAAAATTCTGCCAGTTCTTTGTTTGATAAAATCACGTTATCGTTCTCCTTTTTCTTTTGTTCCATCATAATGCCGTCAATGACATCGGGGTTGAAAGTATCTTTGTCGCTCATTTCGCGCATACGCTGTGCTTGCGCCAGTGACGGTGCTGAGCCGAGACTGTTAATGTTCTCGGCGATATAACGCTGGTGGCCTTTGTCCTTAATATGCGCTAACTCTACCGCCGTGGTAAATCCCATTTTTTTGGCATCAACCAATTCCATCAGTTCCGGCACGAGTTCGGTTAGCTTGATATATCGCTGAACTTGTTTGCCCGACATAGTATTTCGCTCACCGACAATAGCGTCTGCGCGTTCGCCCGTGCCGTCCCGCGCACCTTGCCGCTTGATAGCGTCACGTTGCATTTTAAGGGCTTGGGCTTTTTCTGAAACTAGGATATTTTCCCGTTGAGTTTGGTTGTCCTCGACCATTTGCTGGATGGCTTGGTCATCTGTCAAGTCACGGATAACGGCAGGAATTTTTGCTATTTCGGCATTTCCGGCAGCGTGGTCACGGCGGTGTCCCGACACCATTTCAAATTCGAACCCGTCGGGGTCGTCTTTGAGTGGTCGGAGCGTGACAGCTTGCGTGATGCCGTGGATTTTGACGCTTTCGGTCAATGCTTGCATTTCGGCGTTATCGCCCACTTTGTACGGGTGGTTCTTGAACGGGCGAATTTTTGAACGCTCTACGAGTACAATTTTTTCCGGCTTTTGTGGGATGACTTTTGCTGTGGGTGTGATGTTTGGGGGGATAGCGGGGGTAGCTGCCTCAATGTTTGGTTTGGCGGGACTGTCTGCGGAGTTTTCCTCTTTGGACTTGTCTGATGGTTTGGTATTCGTTGAGGGTACTTGGGCGGCATTCGTTTTTTCGGGTTTGTCTGCTTCGGGCGGTACGGGCGTTGTTATCGGAGATTTTTCCGCTGCTGTTGGCGGTTTAGTGGGTGTAGTTTTTTCGGGGGTATCAGACTTGGCGGGGGCGGACGCGGTTTTTTTGTCTGTCTTTGCCTCTGTTGGTGGCTTTTCATCTTTGGGTGCGTTTGATGTTGGCACAATCGGCTCTTTGGGGGCAGTTGGCGCGGGGTTGTTCGGCTTGCTTGGTGGCGTAACCTCCGGCGATTGCGGCGCAGTGACGGGTGGCATAGGTTTTACGCCTTGCGTTGACTTTGGGGCGGGTGTTGCTTGCGGGGCTTTCTTCTTAGGCTTTTTAGCCATGTGTGGTTCCTCCGGTAAAAATAAATTATGGCGACGCTAGGCGGAAGACACTTTTCGCACAGCGTCGTCATGTATAAAAATAAAATCGCGCCCTATTCGGCGCATTGATTGGGCTATTGTCTTATTGCGGGTGTTGTGCTATAATCAACACAGGTTGCAGTGGAACGGAAACCGCGCTTTTCGCGCAATTGTAATCATGTTGTAATAATCACCTCTCTTGATGGGGCTGTGGGCAACAAAAAACGCCCGATTGAAAACAATCGAGCGCATTTATAGCCTTTGAAACTGAGAAATATTATGGTTTGCCTCTGACGTTTCGCTGTCGCGAAAGTCGACGGCGTGTGTAGCTAGTGTGTCACTAGCGGGAGCGCGGGCTTGTAGCTAGTACGCTCCTAATGGGTTCGTTTTTGGCTAGGTTTTTGCTGTCTGTCATGCCTTGAAACCTTGAATTTGCAACGGGTGTGCGGGGTTGAACCTTTAATAGATAGTTTTTATATTTTCGGAACAAGTAAGGAGCAATTATGCCGTATAAGCATGCTGGAGAAGTGGGCGATGTGTGGAAGCATATGCCACTATGCGAAATACTTAAAATAGAAAAGCCTGTAAAATATCATGAGTCAAACTCTGCCTATTCGGGATATACTATTTCAAGAAATCCCAAGACGGAATATGGCATTTTGAAAGTGTTGCAATCTTCTCGCGATGATGTGTTTGTAAACAGTGAATACTGCAAGATATTAAAAGCAAATGGGATGGGCAATCTGCGTTATACTGGTTCGCCCGGTTTAGCAATGGAAACCCTCTCCAATAAAGCAAATTACTTTTTTCACGATTTAGAGCAAGAAGCACTAAATGATGTTAAAATATTTGCTCAATATAAAGAATTGCAAAATCATGTAAAGACCATTTGCGGTGATTCAATCAATGCCTTTTTAAATAACGATTATGTAATTGACTGCAATGACTTCATATTTTTTGACCCTTATTGTCCTTTTGACAAAAATGAAAAAGGTTATAATTTTTTCGATATATTTACAAAGGCTATCATCTCAAAATCAAAGATTTTGTTATGGTATGGATATGAAAGCATTGTTGGTCAACAGGAAATTTTAGCGCAATTTCGAACCTTGGCAAATGAACACAAGATAGAAATTTGGAGTTTTGATGTCTGGCAAAAAAACATGACTTGGAGTGGGTGCGAAATAAATCCCGGCGTGCCGGGTTGTGGGATTGCGTGTGTAAACTTATCAGATGAATCTGTTACTATAATAAAACAGCAGTTAGCGTTTATAGAAAATTGTTATGCTAATGCCATATATAATGGAAATGATGCTATGTTACTGGTTGAAACAAACAGATTTCACTGCACCTGATAAGCACAATCGGCTACGCTAACGGCAAATCAATAGCGAAATTTATATTAGTCGAAAGGGTATAACTATTATGCAAAAGAATACCCATGAGCGTCTTGTTAATATCCCCGATTGCTTTGAAATACATAGCGACTTCTTGAAACATATCCGAAAAGAGGAGTTTGAAATTGCGTTTAGGCAGATTTGGGATATATTCAACCACATCTATGAAGATATTTCTGCCAAACAGCAGGAATTTGGCATACCGGCAAATGTCAAAATGTATGGAGCGACAATATATCGCCCCATTTCGTTGCTATACTTGCTGTTTGTTTCGGGTGTTGTTGAAAGTCAGACACTAACCGCTAATGTCGAGAAATTCAATGAGTTGAACTTAACAGAACACAATGCAAGTTCAAAACTTAAAAATATTCCCGCACTTATTGAACGCTTGCATGATTACGGGTTTGTTTTCGAGGGCTTGAATGGCTATAAAATTCCTAAATCGGCACACTCGATAGAAATATGCTATCCCGATAACCCCAATATTATTACTGTCTTAAAATATATGGCAGACAAAGCATATAGGCACGGAAAGAGAAACAACTTCAATTCATGCTATTTTAGGCTGCTAGACGAAAGTGTGGACGTCGTTACTTACGATAAGGGAATGACCGTGTTTGCCGACCGACTAAATACTCAATCGGAAAGAGATTTTGCATATACATTCGATAAAGCGTTGAGAGAAAGCGGCTTTTTCGCCCACGAAAGGCACGGATATTCATACTACGACAAAGAGAGCGTAATGAGGTCGAAAGGTGCATATCATTTTAAGCTGGAACGGCTTGATAAAGAAACTGCGAGGCAAGCGTACGCCAGCTCATTAGCATTACTGTTTTCGGAAATGGACAACAACGATAAAGTTCTCATACTGTGTTTGCGTATTAGAAATGCGGAAAAATGCTTGACGTATTTAGAACAATGTCCCGACACGGTCAAGGCGATTTTTCGAGGCAGCGATAATGGGTGCGGTTATCGTGCGAAATGCGACATCGGGAATGATTATCTATTCGAGGGCAACACGCATTGGCGTTGTTCGTGTTGTCGTGCAATGTTTCATTGCTTGCCCCAAATTAGCGACATACCGCATTATATAAAACTGGTGGAACTTGGGTTTAAGTAGTGGGGAATGATACCGCAGTATAAGCATTACACCAACCCCAACAAAACGGAGGCACTTTTATGTTAGACTGCATTTTCTGCAAAATCATCGACGGCGACATTCCGTCCCACAAGGTTTACGAAGATGGCGAAATGCTTGCGTTTCACGACATTGCACCGCAGGCACCGGTGCATGTGCTGTTTATTCCGAAAATACATGTCGCATCTGCCGCTGATATCACGCCCGAAAACGCGCCGTTGATTGGACGGATATTGGAAAAAATGGCTTTCACAGCACGGGATTTAGGCCTTGAGGACTATCGTATTGTTAGCAACGTCGGCGAAAAGGCAGGGCAGACGGTGTTTCATTTGCACTTCCACTTATTGGGCGGGCGCGAAACGCCGCAGTCTTTTTAGCGTATGAAATCGGCAAATCGTCCGTTGGCAGCCCTTGCGGTGGGCTTTTCTGCCGCGATGTTTATTGCGCATTATATCTTGCCTATGCGTTGGTTGTGGCCGGCGGCGATAGTTATGTTTTGCGTTGCGCTTGTCGTGACATTGTTTAAGCGCTTGCCTGTGCGTGCACTGCCACTGCTGTTAGCAATTGGTATGGCAATGGGATTCCTGTGGCGGTTGGGTTGGATTGAGTGGCGTGTGGGCGGTGTGCGCGAGCTGCATGAAAAAATCATGCCTATCACTGCTGTGGTGCAAGAGCCGCCAATCGAAGGACATGGCTTTATGACGCGTATCCGTGCTACCACGCACGGGCGGCAAGCTATGCTGTATGTTACGGCTGACGAGGACATTGACCTTTATAGCTTACGGGCAGGCGACATTTTACACTTTACAGCTCTACTCCGCGTGCCTGAGCCGGACGGTGACGACCCACTTGTTGGGTTTCGGCGGCATGGTGTCGTCATTTCAGCGTTGCAGCGTGGCGAAGTGATCATTGAGCGGCGAGGAAATGTGTCGCTGTTGCACGGCATCAACCGTTTTTCGCACACCATTTCGCAAACATTGCAAGAGCGCCAACCGCAAGCGTCGTCTGCCTTGGCGGCCAGCATATTCCTTGGCGATCGCTCGGAGATAACGCCGTCACAGCGCGACAATCTGCGTGAGAGCGGACTTATGCATGTTACGGCGGTCAGTGGTATGCATGTGGCGTTTCTGATGGGCTTTGTGTTGTTGCTGTTCGGCAACCGGCGGTGGGCATTTGTGCCGTCGTTGCTGATCATGTTCGGTTTTGTGGCGCTGGCAGGATTCCCTGCATCGGCAGTGCGGGCAGCAATTATGCAAGCCATTATGTTAGTTGCTTACTGGCGGGGGCGGCCGCACGATACATTGACAAATTTGGCGATGGCATTGGCAATATTGCTTGCCGTCAATCCATTTTCAGCAGGTGACATTGGGTTGCATTTGTCGTTTGCGGCGACGCTAGGTATTGTGTTGTTTGCCGAGCGATTTAAACAGGGTATTGACAAAGTACTGCCCAACACTGAGCGAAAACTATTAACCCGTCTGCGCCGTGCCTTTGTCGCCGGCGTGGCAACCAGCCTTGCCGCTATGCAGTTTTCGGCACCGTTGCTGCTTTATAATTTTGGGGTGATGTCGTTATTGGCACCACTGGCAACGTTTGCGGTACTATGGGCGGTTGTGGCGATATTCTTGCTCACGCCGCTGTTTGCCGGGCTGACGATGATATGGGCGCCGTTGGGCGTGTCAGTGGGCTGGGTTATGTGGATGCTGTCGCAATGGTTTTGGCTGGTTGCCAATACATTGTCGTCTCTGCCGTACATTGTTGTACGTGTTAGTGATTTTTATGCCGTGCTTTGGACATTTGCGGCCATTGCCGTTGTTGGGGTCATTGCGTTGTCGCGGCACGCGCGCAAAGTGGTAGCCGTTGGTGTGGCGTGCATTCTTTGCATGCTGGCAGTGAGTTATGGATTCAGCTCGTTGGACGGGCAGCGTTGGGAAGCTGTCATCACTGTTGTCAATGTTGGGCAAGGGCAGGCGATAATTGTGCAAAGCGGCGACGTGACGCTACTCATCGACTGCGGTAGTCTTAATGCCAATGCCGCTGAGCGTACGGTGCAGACATTGCGCAACAAGGGCAGTGTGGTAGTTGATTACGCTGTAATTACACATGGTCATGCTGACCATGTCAACGGTTTAGAGAATCTCGTTGGGCGTATTCCTGTGTGGCAGACGCTATATCCGCCCGTTGACCACGTTGCCGCCGCATGGGCGCACGCTTTGGCGACGACAGCGCGCAGCGTTGCTGAAACAACATATCTTGCGGTGGGCGCAGCGATAGTCACTGTGCTCCCATCGGTTGCAGGCTCGCAGGAAGGCACAAATGAGACCGGCTTGACAGTCGTGATTGAAGTTGGCGGCTTTGCCATGTTGGTCACAGGTGATATGAATGTTTTGACCGAGCGCCGCATTGCCGGCTACTACGGGCTTTCAACGGTTGAGGTGCTGGTGGCCGGACATCATGGTTCGCGGCATTCGACTGGTAACCCGCTATTGCAAGCAACTAACCCGCAGGCGAGCATCATCAGTGTGGGGCGCAACCACTTTGGACACCCGCATCCCGATGTCTTGGAGCGGTTGTATAATCATGGCGTGAATGCTTATCGTACCGATGAAATGGGTAATCTTGTCATTAGAGTAACGGGGAATTGAGATTTATGGCACTAAAAGAGCTAAAAACACAATTAAAAGAAGAAAAGCCGGCGGCGTGCTATGTCTTTTTTGGTGAGGAAAGCTATTTGCGTGAATATTATACGCGGCAATTGATTGCGGCAGTTTACGGCGATGACGACAGCGAATTGACAATATTGCGAGGTAGGGGGCTGACGATGGATGAGCTGCTCGATGCTGTTGAAAGCATTTCAATGCTGCATAAGCATAAGCTTGTCATTGTCAAAGACTTAGATTTCTCAAAGCCGCCGGCTAATCTCAAAGAAGCGTTAGAAACGCTGGCCATCCCCGAGGATGTGACATTGCTGTTTACCTGTACGTCGCCTGATTATAAGCCGGATAAGCGCACAAAAAGCTATAAAAATATCATTCAAATCGCTAATGTTGTCGAGTTTGAGCGGCAAAAAGAGGCAGATTTGGTGCCGTGGATTGTACGGCGGTTTGGGACGTATGGCAAGCAGATTGCCAACAGCGAGGCGAACTACTTGTTGTTTCAGTGCGGTACACTGATGGGCAACTTGGCGCAAGAAGTGGATAAAATTACCAGTTTTTCTGATAATGCTATTATTTCCAAATTGGATATTGATGCTGTGGCGTTGCCGGTTGTCGAAACCGTCGTCTTTGCGTTGACCAATGAGTTAACTGACGGGCGTTATGATAGGGCTGCCGCGACGCTCAATGACTTATTGCAGGCCCGCGAAGAGCCGATTATGCTGCTGGGATTGTTGGGTAAGCAGTTGCGCGGACTTTATGCGGCCAAGTTAGCGATGAATGCGGGGCAGGGGAGTCGCGTCGTTATGGACATGATGGGCTATCGCAATGAATATCCTGCAAAGAAGTTGCTTGACGCTGCACGTCGTCTGTCGCTGGAGTGGTGTCGACAAGCTATGATAATGGCATGCGAATATGACAAGAAACTTAAAACATCAAGTGTTGATAAGCAAGATGCGCTGCCGTTATTGCTGGCAGAATTGGCAATGAATAAACATGAGTAAGCCTAAAATTGCCGAAGTGATCGTCGTTGAGGGACGGTATGATAAACAGGCTGTATTGTGTGCGGTTGACGCGCTGGTCATTGAAACGGGCGGATTTGCGATCTTTAATGACGAGCAGAAACGCCGCGAGCTCAAAGCACTTGCCGAGGAGCGAGGGCTCATTATTCTCACCGATAGTGATAGTGCGGGGCAAGTTATCCGTGGGCATTTGAAAGGGTTGGCTAAAAATGTTAAAGTGGCATTTATTCCGGATATCGCAGGCAAAGAGCGGCGTAAAGCTATTCGGTCTAAAGAGGGTAAACTTGGCGTGGAGGGTATGCCACCTGATGTGATTTTGGCGGTATTGGAACGCGCAGGAGCATTTGTAGGGGCGACCGTCCCTACACTCATCACAACAGCTGATTTATACGATTTAGGACTCAATGGTCACCCAAACGCCAAAGCACGTCGTCAAGGTCTGCAGCGTGTGTTGCGCCTGCCGCAACGCATGTCGTCACGCGATTTATGCCGTGTGTTGAGTGGGCGGTATACAGTGGATGAAATTCGTACCATCTTGTCGCAAAATAATGGTTGACAATTATGGAAAAACTTCGTATACTAGCGTGAGTCTAAAAAATACATTGCTATGAGGTGATGACTATGTCTAACCATAATATGCGCGGTGACACGCCGCTGAAAGCTGCCGTTGTCGGGTGCGGCAACGTATTCCCTATGCATGCTTACCCTGTGGCCAACATGGAGGGGGTGGAGCTGGTCGCCATTTGCGACAATAAGCTTGATGTAGTCAACTGGCGCAATAAAGAATTTAATGTCAAGGCATACACTGATTTTGACGAAATGTTGGCAACCGAACAGCTTGATATATTGCACATTTGTACGCCGCATTATCTGCATGCGCCGATGGCTATCAAAGCGTTTGAGAAAGGCTTACATGTGTTGACAGAAAAGCCGATGAGCATCACACTCGACGACGCAAAGGCGATGATTGGTGCGGCAGACAAGGCAGGCAAGACGTTGGGTGTAATTTTTCAAAACCATTACAATCCTGCGTCACAGCTTGTCAAACGCGCACTCGACAGCGGTCGTTTAGGCGGCATTAAGGGTGTAAAGTGCAGCGTCACGTGGGATAGGAGTGATGAGTATTATAGTCGTAGTGACTGGAAAGGCACGTGGGACAAAGAGGGTGGTGGCGTGGTCATTGACCAGGCAATCCATACGCTTGACCTCTGTCGTTGGCTGATTGACAGTCCTGTGGTATCAGTGAGCGCGCATACTAGCAACCGCAACCACCACTTTATTGAAGTCGAAGACTCGGCCGAGGGCGTGATCAATTTTCAAAATGGTGTTGCATTGGCGTTTTTTACCATCAACTACCACTCATATGATGCGCCGATTCGAATTGAGTTGCATTGCGAAAATGGTATAGCGACAATTCTCGGCGATCAAGCGAAAATTGAGTACATTGACGGCAGCGAGGAATCCGCAGGACCTGATCCGCGCAAGAGCTTTGACTATGGCAATGTCAAAAGCTACTGGGGTGTCAGTCACGTCACGCAGATTGATAATTTCTATGACTGTATTCGCACCGGCAAAACACCGGACATTTGTGGGCGCGAGGCGCTGAAAACCCAGGAGATGGTTTGCGCGATTTATGAAAGCGGAAGAAGCGGGGCGCGGGTAAAGATACGATAAAGAAGCGCCACACTGCCGTAACTGCTACTGCGCCGGTTTTAGCGGCTGTGTTTCTTGGACTATGGCTTCATGAGAGAAACAATCAAGAGGATATGGAGTTGTTGGCTACCGTAAGCGTGTCCTCTGCACTTGAACAGTTTGTTGAATACCAAGAAACCGGTAGTGAGCCTGTTTACTGGACAGGGGTTATGGAATTCAATGCATTTAGACAGGCTTATTGGATGCTTCACAGAGACACGCCGGGTAGATTTTATGACCATTCTGTTATGAATGAATTGTATGCCCTTATGCTTTGGGCACCGAAAAGAGCACAAGGGCATATTGACGGAATCGTTTATGCTATGTCACTTATTCTAGATGGTAATCACCTGAATGGTTTTTTGAGATTGTCAGAAGTAAGACATAGTGCAGCCTTGAGATAGAATAAAACAAGCGGGGCAATTGCCCCGCTTGTTCTTACTGCCATAGAAGGTGCAAAACAAGCACCAACAATCCCGGCAGTCCAACAAATAATGCCAATAGAATCCAGCTTTTGAGCCGTTTGCCGCGTGCGGTTTGTTGCAAGTCGGCGGCAAAGTTTTCGTTATCAGTATCGTCTAGCACAATGTCCGAGAAATTTGCCGCAATGTTACGCGCTTGTTCTAACATGTCAGATGGTACAAAAATATCCATGCCTTGCGCCGATGCGCCCATATATATGGTGAGGAATTCGCCCGCCCCGCGATGCCTGGCTTGCGCCGGGATGCCTTTGCCACGTAGAGCGGCGAGCAAAATATCGGACGTAGTGCCATGTGTTGCCGAACAGAGAAAGGTTGGCGCGGCATAGGCGGCCTGCACCTTTTTTGGGGTGTGTTTAGGCGAGGCAGGAGGTTCTGATGTTAGTGCCGCGCTGCAATCGGCGCAGCTGGAGAAGTCTTCGCGGTATTCGACTTTGCAGTGGGGGCAATAAGACATGGATAACACCTCCATTTGTATAGGCGGTCGCCTGTAGTCGGGCATGGAAACTTACCCCTATGATTTATTGGTATCCGTTAGGGTGCGACTTATGCCATTTCCATGCGGAAGCAATAATATCTTCAATGCTCTCATGTTGCCTATGCCAGTTCAATACACTTTCGGCCTTTTGGCTGGCTGCCACCAAAACATCGGGATCGCCGTCGCGTCGTGGACCGAAATCAGATGGGATGGCGTGGCCTGTAACTTTGCGGGCGGCATTGAGGATTTCTAAGTTTGAGTAGCCGCCGCCGCTGCCGAGATTAAAGCAATCGGACGGGTTGTCCGCCAACAGATATTCCAACGCTTTGATGTGTGCGTCGATTAAGTCGACAACATGAAGGTAATCACGAATATTCGTGCCATCAGGCGTGTTGTAATCATCACCGAAAATGGTGATTTTGTCGCGCTTTCCATTGGCTACGGCTAAGACATTGGGAATCAAGTGCGTTTCCGGCGTATGATCTTCGCCGATTTCGCCCGTTTCATATGCGCCGGCAACATTAAAATAACGCAACGCTGTGTACCGCAAGCTGTGTGCGCGGTCAAACGCCGTCATCATATGCTCCATTGCCAACTTGGTTTCGCCGTAGGTGTTGATGGGATTTTGCGGCATGTCTTCGGTCACGTGGGATGCCTTGGGGCTGCCGTAGGTGGCTGCCGTTGAGCTGAATACAATGCGCTTTACGTCACACTCTACCATGACTTGCAATAAGTTGGCAGTCGCGGTGACGTTGTTCATATAATACTTATATGGCTCGGACTGGCTTTCGCCCACAAGCGAATAGGCGGCGAAGTGCATGACGGCATCAATACTATGCTCACGCAGGATGTTAGCGACCAACTCGCGGTCGGCAATGTCGCCGATGTACAACTTTGCGTTGCTGATGGCTTGCTTGTGTCCTTTGACGAGGTTGTCGAGCGCGATGGGCGTGTAGCCGCGGTCTTGCAGGATTTTTACGCAATGGCTGCCGATGTAGCCTGCACCGCCGGTGACGAGGATATTTTTCATGCGTGGGGGCCTCCTATATAATGATTATAATTTGACTGCCTCCATAACCAAAACAGATGGGTAGCGCGTTCTGACCGCCATTTCATTTTCGTCGAAATCATTGTCAGCAGGTGGCGTGACGGGAAATAGCTCTTCCATGCGTTTTATATAGAGTGTGTGCTGAGACAAGTCGTTTATATAATCGCTAACTTTCATTGTCACGGGAACTCCTCCTGCACACGACTGATTAACAGATATTATAACAACTTTTCAAACTCATATCTATACTGATAGTACCCAAGGGTTTCATGTAAGCCAATAGACTTACCATTTTCGCACCCGGTTCCGGAGCGGATGGCTTTTGCACCGTTCTTTTTTGCTTTTGTTTCTGCATATTCCAGCAACTTTGTTGCAATTCCCATGCCACGAAACTCATCCTCCACATAAATGTCCTGTATATCAGCGAAATAAAAGCCACTCTCTTCATCCGCAAAAAATGGAACCCAAAGATACGCGACGGTCTGCTTGTCCTCGGTCTCAATGATCTCAGCGATTGTCCGGTTGTCTTTCATGCTGTCCAAAAGTGCGTCGGAAAAACCTTTTAGTTGATTTTGCAGGCTAAACCATTCCTTACGGTATTCTTCATATGATAGTTTTCGCTTCCAAGGAGAATCGCAATCGTAGTTAATGCGGCAATGCCGCTCTAAAACATACGCTTTGTCTGCCTCGAAGTTGATTGCTCTGTGCATCAAATCCATTCTCTCACCACCACAAATGAAATTTCTCTACGAAAATTGATACTGTTTTTTCACTTTCCCGTGGAAGACCACAGTGATTGCTTTGGGAGGGCACTGGTTAATGCAGCGATAACACATTGTGCAATTATGTGTGTGTGTGATTGTGTCGCTATTGAGAACAAGGTTAGCCATGGGACAAATTGAAACGCATATGCCACACTTAGTACAATCACTAGTCACTTTGATAGATTTATTTGCCCGTTTTTCTACCATTGATAAAAATATACCTTGGAATAACCCTAGCACACGGGAGACTGCACTAAAGCCGCGCTTTCTAATGATGCCGTTTTCAATATTGCGGCACACGGCTTGTATTCTGTGCTGAGCCTTTTCAATGCGCTTCTCAATGCGTTTATCGCTGTCCATTGGTAGGACGAACATGTTGCTGACATTGTTTGGCATAAGGAAATGTTCGGCATAGATCACTTGGATATGCCTTTTGGGAAAGAGTGTTGTGAACGTACGTGCACCATCACCTGAAAGAAGCCACTGTGTGCAGAAGATGATTACTTTTTTGTCGACCAGTGCTGCCATGTTCTGCGCCACAAATTCCCGCATGATTCTGGGCACTCTTGACATATAGACCGGATAACAAAATCCGATAACCTCTTCTCCACCTATCAGTGATTCAAAGTCAACTGTCTCTTCAATAGAATGCGCTACGGCATCCATATTTTGGCAGAATAGCTCAGCAATGTATTTTGAATTTCCTGTGCCAGAGAAATAGAACATGACCATGTGGGCAAGCTCCTTTACTTAAAATACTGTGGCTGTCGTTCTCGCAAAATTTTCTCAATGCGTTGCGTTGGTTCAAGTAGTGAACTAATTGAATTATCGGCGTTAAGCGTATCGATAATATAAGCGATAAATTTGCTCATATCAACACTGCGATACCATGGCTTTTCCAATAATTCGGGGCGTTGGTAGATGAGGTTTGTGGTGAAAACTTTGTCGAGAAATCCGTCTTGATAGGCCCTATCAAATGCGTCAAATCCACTGGTAAACTGCCCGAATGTGGAGAACATAAAGACGCGCTGTGCGCCCTCGGCTTTGAGTTTTTCGGCGACTTGCAGCATGGAGTCGCCGCTGGCCATGATGTCGTCAATGACTAGTGCGTCTTTGCCGGCGATATCGCTGCCCAAAAATTCGTGTGCGATGATGGGGTTGCGTCCGTTGACAATGCGAGAATAGTCGCGTCGTTTGTAAAACATACCGAGATTTAGACTCAATGCCGACGAGAAATACATGCTGCGCGTCATGCCACCCTCGTCGGGGCTGATGACGACGCATTTATCACGGTGCAGCTCAATGTCATCAACGGTGTTAAGGAGAGCCTTTATCATCTGATACGTTGGACGCACGTTGTCAAATCCACTAAGTGGAATGGCATTTTGTACGCGGGCATTGTGTGCGTCAAAGGCGATGATATTGTCGACACCCATTGCTGTCAGCTCTTGTAGCGCAATGGCGCAGTCAAGAGATTCGCGGTATGTACGATTGTCTTGTCGTCCCTCGTACAGCATGGGCATTATCACGGTAATGCGCCGCGCTTTGCCGCCAATGCTGCCGATGACACGCTTGAGGTCTTGATAATGGTCATCGGGACTCATCGGGACATCCATGCCATACATCTTGTACGTCACACCGTAGTTGAAGACATCGCAAATGATGTAGACGTCATGTCCGCGTGTGGTATGGTCGAGTAATGCCTTGCCCTCGCCGGTGCTGAAGCGCACCAATTTTACGGGTAGCGAAAAGCCGGGACAGTCATCACCCCAATATTCACCTTTGCGCCACTCACAAATCCAGCTTTCCGCTTTTCTTGCTAATCCCTCACTGCCACGCATGGCAATAATGCCAAGCTCGCCAACCCGTGTGTGCCCGTTGATTTTACCCATTTATTATATCCTCCGTAATTTCATCCAAGCTACAGTATACACGATTTGTTGACAAAAAGCTAGTCTTGGCAGAGTAAAGATTCTGTATAACTCCCACGTCTTACGGGCAAAACATGGTTATCTGCAATTTTTTGGAGGATACTATGAAAAATCCTGATGCTCACCCAAAACTGTATAGCCAGTCGCGGCAATGGATGCACGATCATGAGGTGTTGGGCAAGCAAAAGTGCCGACGTGCTGCGCGGAGGTTGTTGCGTGCCATGCGTACGGTAAATCGCGTACATGAGGCTGTAAAAAAACTTGGATTGCGAGACGGCGCGTATGAATGGTTGCTGGACAACCGTTATTTGCTCATCCGTGAAGGCATCGACGCGCTGGACGCCTTAAAACGTGCGCCCGCACTGCCCGCCGATTCGCAGCGCGATGTGCGTATGTTATCGCTGTGCCGCTTACTTGTTGAGAAGGGCGTGTTTGACGCGGCGTGTTTGGTGTTTTTCTTACAAGGCATACAGGCTGATACATCGTTGAGCGAGGATGAGTTGTGGATGACCGTACCATTGTTGAAAACGGCATTGATTTTGTATGCGGCGGATGTTTGTGAAAGACTGGCCGATGTTGCAGGGGGCAATGATAGCAATACGCCGACTGCTCTAAACACGGCCATGCAAAACATCATCACAACCTTACGTTGGATCTCGACCAGCGATTTGCGAGAGATCTTGCAGCAAGAAAGTACTGTCGAAAAAATCTTGCAGGGCGACCAATCAGGCGTGTACGCCGCTATGGACGAAGATTCGCGGGCGTATTATCGCGCGCGTGTAACGGCGTTGGCAAAGAGAACAGGTAAAACCGAAGAACAAATCGCCACTGAAGCGGTGCTTTCAGATGGGCATATAGGGAATTTTTTATTTTTACGTGAAGATTGTCAAAAACGATCTAAGCAACACGGAATGCTATATTTTTCGACGCTGATTGTTGCATCACTCGGATTGTCGATATTAGGTGCGTTTGTGGCACGCACATGGTGGTTTGGGTTGCTGTTTTTGCCGCTGCTGTTCGATGCCTGCAAGCAATGGCTGGACGCGCTGGTGCTGCGGATTACACCGCTGACGCATACGGTAAAGTTGGCGTATAGGGACGGTATTCCAAGCGATGCACGAACGATGTGCGTTATTTCGCTGCTGTGTGGCAGTTCTGATAAGGCAGCGCATGCCGTGGGGCAGTTGGAAAGGTATATGCTTGCCAACCGCGATGCGGGAGAGCATTTAGTGTTTGGGCTGTTGTTGGACTTAGCAGACACCGATGAGCCTTCGGACGAAATCGATGAACTTATTATTCAATCTGCCAAAGAAGAAATCGACAAACTCAACAGCAAATATGGCGGGCGGTTTACGTTATTTACACGCCCGCGTGTTGAATCTAACGGTATATGGATGGGTCATGAGCGTAAACGCGGGGCGTTGATGGCGTTGTGTCGCCTATTACGGGGCAGTGAGTGGAATTTAAGCGTTCATGGAGATAAGGCGTCAATGCAGGATATCACTTATCTCATCACATTGGACAGCGATACACGGCTATCAATCGGCGCGGCAAAGCTGATGGCGGGTGCTATGATGCACCCGGCGAATACGCCAGTTATCGACCCTAAGAAGAGGATTGTCGTCAGCGGTCATGGTATTTTGCAGCCGCGCATTGGCGTGGATTTGCAAGCGGCCAACCAGTCGGTCTTTGCACGATGGTTTGGCGGTCAGGGAGGTTTTGACCCCTATATCAGCGCGGCAGGCGATGTGTACCAAGATTTCTATGGACAAGGGAGCTTCAGCGGCAAAGGTATACTTGATATCGATGCTGTACTGATGTGCTTAGACGGACGATTTCCTGACAATCGTATTCTGTCGCACGACTTGCTTGAAGGGGCATACTTGCGAGCGGGATTGCTGGGTGATGTGGAGTTGATTGACGGCGTGCCGACACGGGCATTGAATTGGTTTACTCGATTGCACCGTTGGATTCGCGGCGATTGGCAGATTGCCAAGTGGTTATGCTGGCATGTGCCAGCTCATTCGGGGCGCGAGGGAAACCCTTTGAGTGCTTTGAATCGTTGGAAGATTTTTGACAATTTGCGCCGTAGCGTTGATTGTCTGTTTCAATTAGTGTTGATGACGTTGGTGGTTGTGACGCACGGAATTATGGCGTGGACAGCGGCGGGAGCGTTGGTATTATTGATGTTTGCGCCGTTTATAACGAAAATTCCGTCGTTATGGCATCAATCGCGTCCAAAACGTGTGAAGACATTTGGTTCGGCAAAGTTGGGCGCGGCAGTTGATGTAGCAAAGGCATTGTTGATGGCGGCTCTGCTGCCGTATCGTGCATGGATGGCATTGAGTGCTATTGCCACAGCATTGTGGCGCGTGACGATAAGCAAAAAACATTTGTTACAATGGACAACAGCCGCTGAGGCCGATGCCGCACGAACACCAACATGTGCAAAAACAAACGTGCGGCTGTGGGCGAATTGGCTGTGGGGTGCGGGACTGATAGCATGGGCGCAATCGTGGCTTTCAGTTGGTGTCGCGTTAATGTTGGTATTTGCGCCGACGATAGCGTGGATAATAAGTCGACCGTGCAAACGTCACATTGAGCTTGTGGCGGAAGATCGAGAATTTCTAATGCAACAAGCCTCTTTGATGTGGAGGTATTTTGAGGAAAATTTGCTGAAAGAGCATCATTATCTGCCACCGGATAATTTTCAAGAACAGCCGGCTGTCGGGTTGGCGCCGCGCACGTCGCCTACGAACATCGGGCTAGGGCTGTTGTGTGCACTTGCCGCTGTTGACCTACAACTGACAAACCGTGACCGGGCCTTAGATCTTATTGACAAAATGCTTTCCACTGTTGAACAACTGGAAAAATGGAACGGTCACATTTACAACTGGTATGATACACGCACGCTTAAACCGCTGCACCCATGCTTGGTTTCGACTGTGGATTCGGGCAATATGATTGGTTATTTAATCGCGCTGGAACAGGGCTTACTGGAACATGACGATGAATATGGTATAAAATTGGCGCGCCGCGCAAAAGACTTGGCAGATGCGATGGATTTGCGACCGTTGTATGATAAACAAAAACGGCTCTTTGCCATCGGGTATGATATCGATAATGGAAAATTATCTGACGGCAGTTACGATCTGTTGTGTAGCGAAGCGCGGCAGACAAGCTATATTGCGGTGGCACGCAACGAGGTTGACCGTAAGCATTGGCGGCGATTGAGCCGTGCGATGGTAGGGCAGGATGGCTACGGAGGTATGGCGTCTTGGACGGGTACGATGTTTGAATACCTCATGCCGCACCTGCTATTGCCACGCTACGACAATTCGCTGCTCGATGAAAGCTGTCGATTTGCCGTGCGTGCACATCGGCGTCACGGGGCACGACACGGCGTGCCGTGGGGTGTGTCGGAAAGTTGTTTTTATGCTTTTGACGCAGCGCTAAATTATCAGTATAAGGCGCATGGTGTGCAAAAATTGGCATTCAAACGTGAACTGGATAAGGAGGTTGTTATCGCGCCATATGCGGCCTTTATGGCACTGGCAGTTGAGCCTCGTGCAGCTGTGAAAAATTTGCAAATCATGTGCGCCAAAGGCTATGAAGGGAAATATGGCTTAGTTGAAGCCATCGACTACACGCCGACAAGGCAACAATCACCTGAACATGGAGAAGTGATAAAATGCTACATGGCGCATCATTTAGGCATGAGCTTATTGTCGATCGCCAATTTGCTGTGTGATGAAATTTTTATCAAAAGATTTTTGAAAGAGAAAGAGATGAGTGCATTTAGCGAACTTTTAGAAGAAAAAGTGCCGTGTGGTAGTATGACAGTCAAGCCGGCCTCGCCTGAGGTTCCGGACAAACCGCAACGCTTGCAGGGGGAAGAATTTCACCGTGAAGGCGACAGCGCGGATGAAAAATGTCCGCGATTGCACTTGCTGTCTAACGGCGCATACACGCTGATGGCGGCCGATGGCGGTGTTATCGGCGCGGCGTGTGGCAGTACTCAGCTATATAATAAAGAGGCTTTCAGAACTTGTGGTCAGCGACACTCCGGCGGCATATTCTGGGGATTGAAGCTGGGCGACAAGATATTTTCTTTGACAGCCATGACATATTACGATGATATAAAACGAACTTGGCAGTTCAAAGGTGGCAGTGCTTTGTGGCATAGTGAATTTGGTGATGAGAAAACAACACTGGCAGTGAGAGTGCCCGGCAACGAGAACGCCGAGCAGCATACCGTGACAGTCGAGGGCGTCAAGGCGGATATAACAGGCGAATTAGTCTGCTATTTTGAACCAATGCTTGCGCCTGAGAATGAATTTAACTCACATCCAGCGTTCTCGAAACTTTTTTTACAGAGCCAGTGTGATGACAATGTATTGACATTTGCCCGCCGACCACGTGGTGATAAGCAAAAGAGTTATCTATCTGTCTCTTGTGATGCTGAGGATGTCACTTATGATACTTCACGTGAACAAAGTCTTGGCCGAGGCGGTTTTCACGCATTAGAGCGCGCCGTGCAGTCGCTGCCAAAAAACACTGTTGGGTCGGTGCTTGACCCGTGTATGTTAATGCGCGTGCCGATTGCCGTTAAGGCGGGCGGGCGCGTGACAGTCACCATGTCGATGGCGTATGCCGGACGGCGCGAAGATGCAAAGGCAGCGGCGTTGCGAGCATTGAAATATGACGGGTATACCGGCGGACGTGTCGATGGAGCAATGCGCTTGCTGTCGATGGGGCAGGGCGATGCTGTCATGGCGTGCGAGTTGGGTGCTGATATTTTGTTTGCACGGCCCAACCGCATGGCAAACCGGCTCAATCGTCTCGGGCAAAAAGACTTGTGGAAATTCGGCATATCAGGCGACTTGCCGATTGTTTTATTTCATGCTTGTGAAGAGAAAGAAAAGATACAAAAAATGTTAAAAATGCATCGTTTTCTTGGTTTTAACGGGCTGCGTTATGATTTGATTTTGCTAACACGCGACGGAAGCGACTATCATCGCCCTATGCGTGGCCATGTGCTGAATGCTTTGAAGGAACTCAACGTCGAATCCAGCATTGATACCAAAGGCGGTGTGCATATATTCGACCGCAGTGTATTGAGCGATGATGAGCTGACGTTGTTGAAAGCCGTTGCAAGAGTGGAGGTTGAGGGAAGCTACGAGTCGCCGAATCGGCAAGCAACCATCAGCAACAATGATCGCCGCCTACGGGCAAACAAGCTTGAACCTCTACCGTCGTATGTGGCAAAGGTGGAAGTGCCCGATGACGGTGTAATCAGTTTCGATACGACGGAAACCTTGCCGTTGCAATGTTTGAGCCATGTACTTGCCAACCGTGCATTTGGGGCAATTATGTGCGATTACGGTTTTGGGCACGTCTGGCGACGCAATGCACGAGAAAATCAAATTACGCCGTGGCGTAATGATTTATTGGCGCATCAGCAAGAAGAGCAAATTGAGCTTGTCTTTGGCGGACAAACAATGTCGCCATTCGCGGCAAACGATGGTTGGCAATGCCGCGTGGAGTACGGTACGGGCTACGCGAAATACGTGAAATCAAAAGACACTGTAACAGTCACAACAACCGTCTTTGTGCCACGCTCGGCGATGGCACGTGTTGTTATGTTGGATATCCAAGGTGCGGACACAGCAATGCTAAAATATCAAGCGAAATTACGCATGGGCAGTACAGCTGACTTTGAACGTTACGTGATCGTAGAACGTGATGAAAACGGCGTGATTGTCGCACAAAACCATTATAACAAAGATTTTTCTCCACAACAGATCACAATTTCCTGCACAAGTCCATTCATACAATGCAATGAACAAAACCCGCTCGAAGCTACCGCAGAATTGACAGGGCAGGAAAACAATATTCAAGCTGTACTCTGCCTGAGTGCAGCGCAAAATCAAGGCGGTATGGAAACAGTATTACAGTATTGCAATTGGCAGTTGTCTGTCGAAACATTGGCTGATGTGAAGCAACATGTTGCCGCCCTCACATGTCCCAAAACGGTGCAATCCGGCGATAAAGCACTCGACCGTTACCTCAATGGTTGGGCATTGCAGCAAGCATTGGTTTGCCGCATTTATGCGCGCACTTCAATGTATCAGTGCGGCGGCGCATACGGTTACCGTGACCAGTTGCAAGATTGTTGCGCCTTGCTTGACAGTGATCCGTCTATCGCCCGCAATCAGCTTATTCGCGCAGCGGCGCACCAGTTCGAAGAGGGTGACGTGCAACATTGGTGGCATGAAGCGAATCGCAATGGGTGCGAGTTTCATGCAGGGGTGCGCACACGGTGCAGTGATGATTTGCTATGGCTGCCATACGTTTTGGCTAAATATGTGTGTAAATCTGATGATTTAGATTTGTTAAGACAACAAATTCCGTATATTACGTCACCGATTTTAGAAGAGCATGAACACGAACGGTATGAAAAGCCGCAATTGAGCAATTTACGTGAAAGTTTGCTTGACCATTGCAAGCGCGCCATTGACATGGTGCTGAATCGCGGTGTAGGCGAACACGGATTGTTGCTTATGCTGGGCGGCGACTGGAATGATGGCATGAATCGCGTGGGTGAGCGCGGGCTGGGTGAAAGTGTTTGGTTGACATGGTTTGCTGCGCATACGTTGGAGCGATTTGCCGATTTGTGTGAACGCATTGGTGATGAATCGCACACACGATATCGTGATGAGGCTGAACGATTGTGGCAATCGGCGCGTAATGCGTGGGATGGTGAATGGTACCTGCGCGGCTACTATGATAACGGGCGCACCCTTGGCAGCTATGCCGATGATGTATGTCAAATCGACTCAATTGCTCAATCGTTTGCGGCACTAGATCCACGCGGTAACCGCGAACGGCAGGTTCAAGCTTTAGAATCGGCATATGCGCGGCTGGTTGACGAAAAAAAGAAATATATCAAACTCTTCACGCCACCGTTTGATGCCGACGATTACGAGCCGGGCTATATCAAAGGCTATTTGCCGGGCGTGCGCGAAAACGGCGGACAGTACACGCATGCGGCAGTGTGGTTGGCAATGGGATTTGCGCTTGTCGGGCAACGTGAAAAAGCGCTGGAATTGCTAAAGCTGCTGTTGCCGGCAAACCATGATGGCAAAATTTATAAAGCAGAACCATACGTTATTGCCGCTGATGTATACGATAACCCCGAGCATCGCGGACGCGGCGGATGGAGTTGGTATACTGGTGCGGCGGGATGGTTTTATCGCATAGCGATGGGGTTGTTGAGTGAGGGTGGAGAGTGAAGTATTGAAAGTGGGATCAGGGGCGCGCATTGCGCGCCCAATTACATAATAATTTCAATTACATGACACTCCAAATTGCCAGCACTATCAACACTACACCACTCAACCATGATACATTTACAGTGCTTTTCTGTGCCACTTTGCTGCCTAAATAACAGCCCAGCAACAAAAAAGCGAAGTTGCTCAACAATGACCATGCAATCACTGCGATGGCGTTCACGTTTGCCAATGCTGCGCCGAAACCAACTGCCATGCCATCCAGCGAAAGTGCAACAGCCAATATTGCGGCTTCGGTCGGTGAAATGCTTTTCGACGCATCAATATCAGCATCCTGCGGGTTTGCATAGAGTTGAAGCACAAAATTGATATTAAATAGAGAACCGCTGATTTTCTTATCAATGCTATATTTGCGGATGATTGATTTCATCACGCCGTCCAGCAACTTAACTATGCCGATGCTGAATAACAACGTAAACGCCAATCCCACCGTCAGCCTCTGCGGCAAAAATGGCCGCAACAGTATGCCGAAAAATAGCGACAATGCCAGAATGCCGCTGCATATCAGATTGATAATTGTCGCCGAATGTATCGGAATCTTGGTCTTATTCGCGCCGTAAGCAAATCCTGCCGCCATGGCATCTAGAGACAACGTAGAGGCAAACAATGCCGCTTCGACCATACTAAACATGCAACCACCCCCGAATAGTCTATGCGGAGGGACTGGTTGACGTTGACAATGTATTTTTGCTATAATGATGTCATGATTGAACACAATGCAACACAAAATGATGCGGGGCGCCGTCTTGACCGCTTTATCGCTGCGTGCTATCCACACTTGCCGCCATCACTGATTCAACGTTGGATTCGCGAAAAACGTGTGCGCCACAATGGAAAGCATAATCCACCGTCAACGCGCATTCAGGCGGGTGACAGTGTGCGTCTATTTGTCGCGCACGACAAGTTAAAAAGAAACTGTCACCTTGTACAACCTGTTATTGAGCAGCCAGAACTGGATATTGTTTATGAAGACGAACAGATTATCGTTGTCAATAAGCCGGCCGGCTTATCTGTCCACGCTGATAATCACGCTACAAACAACACACTTATTGCGCACATTCAAGCCCATTGCCGCTTGACAGGCGCATGGAATCCCGACGAAGAAAATGCGTTTGCACCTGCGTTGTGTCATCGGCTGGACAAAAATACATCAGGCTTGTTGATTGCCGCTAAAACTGCGCCTGCCTTGCGTGTGCTCAACGAGGCATTTGCCGCGCGGAAAATTCGTAAATTTTATTTAGCACTGGTACATGGAGAACTTGTGCCACATGAGGGTATGTTGAAACATTACTTACGTCGTGACACGACGCAGAAGCGCGTATACATCTATGACAAGCCCGTCAAAAATGGGAAGACAGCCATCTTGCGGTATCGAGTCTTGTCGGGCCAAGAGTTTAAAAAAAACTGTGCGTTTGATGCTGCCTCCGGCGGTACGCCGATTGAAATCGAACTTTTCACAGGCAGAACCCACCAAATTCGCGCCCAAATGGCGCACATCGGGCACCCATTGGTCGGTGATGGAAAATATGGAAAAGCAAGCTATAGGGGCAGCAGTCAAGCATTGTGTGCTTATAAGTTGCAATTTAATTTGGCGGCAGACACTGAGGCGATTGGGCATTTAAGTGGGCGTGAATTTGCTTTGGAGTAAGCTTGCACACGAGGACATGTGCCTATAACCCACTTGCCGTTAAAATATCCTCTATCATTGCCACTCGTGAAGCCCATGAGCATTGACGTGCCGCATCAACGCGTAATTCAGCCTTGCCGTCATCCTGCAAGGCATTTTCGCACGCCGTTACGAACTCATCGGGGGTGATGGCAATGTGTATTATATCTGCATATTGCTGCACTTGCTGTGGTTGCGGTGTCGATACAATTGGTTTGCCGGTGGCGAGATATTCGTAGAATTTAAGTGGGCTGACGTCGCGGGATAGTTCGTTGTCATGCCCAGGGTGTAAGCAGACGTCGAAAGCATTGACATACTGCGGTACGTCGGCAAACGGCTTGCGGCCGAGCATATGGATGTTGGGCAAGCCTTTTAACACGCTGTCGTCCACGCCGGGCAATGTCCATGACGCAAAGGCGAAACTCCAATCGGGTCGAGCCTTTGCGGTATGGGCGATGAGGCCGATGTCAATCCACTCCTGTATCGCGCCGCTGAATCCGAAAATAGGGCGAGGGATAGCCGCCATATCATCGGGTACAGGCAAAGGTTCGGTGCTGTGGAAACGGTCGAAATCGACGCCGTTAGGCATAAGGCGTAAGTCGCGGCATAACGGCGCGAGCCGGGTGCGCAGGCCGGCGGCCGTGACGAGCACAAGGTCGGCTTGTTTGCACAAGTCAGCATCCATGTCATCGACAAGCACAGGATTCATCAGCTTGCTGGGGTAGCCGCTGTGCCTGTCCACACAGTGATAGATGACAGCAGAGTGGGGGATGTGTTGAATCAAGTCGGCGGCAGTGTAGTTATAGACCCAAAGGATGGGATTTTCAAAGCCGTGTTGGCGCATTTTTTGCTTGACGAATTTGGCTAATTTTTTCTGATTGCGGCGGTTAACCCAACGCCATTTGTTGAAAAACGGCAGAACGGGCGGCATGGCATATACGGTCAATGGTGATTTTGCTTCGGGGACTTTTGTCGAGGTTTTATATGCTTTGAGTCGCTCCTTGGCCGATTTATCTTTGAACCGCGCAATATGTGTTATAGGCGGGTCGAAATATAAAATTTCGGCGTCACTCAAGCGTGACATGATGTGTTGTTTGCTGGTGGGGAGGGGGTAGTAATTCGAAGTTGAAATACAGACAATTTGTCGCATATAGTAGCCTCCTATGATAATAGCTGCTTTAATGTTTCGCGATTTCGCATGGCAAGTGTGCGCATAGTGTCGCCTGTTAACGCGCTTTTTTCATGGCTGAGCATACGGTCAACCATGACAGTCAAATCGTTCTCTGTGACGTAATGCAAATCAGTCGTCAGCGGGTTTTCAATATATTCCATAAAGGCGTTGAGTTTGCTGTCGTAGTCGATGGCCATGACGGGGATAGATTGACTCGTGGCGAAAATCAGGGCATGCAGCCGCATGGCCAATGCGCCTTGCATACGCGCCAGCACACCGATGCACAGCGATGGGTCGGCAATAGGCGGCAGGATAGTGTACTCGTGCCTAGTGTGCAGCATAACGGCTTTGGCGGCATCGTGGTCGCGTTTGGCGCTGAATGGCAAGAAGACAGGCGTGAGTTCATATTGCTCAGTAATGTAGTCGCTCAATTTCCCGAAAAGCTCCGCCTTTTCGCGGAATTGCGGCCACTGCCGCAGACAGAAGCAAAAATAGTTACCATCCAGCGCAATGCCGGCTTGGTGGAAATAAGCGTCGACTGCATCGGCGTCGGCTGTTGGCAATGAAAAGGCCAAATCGGATGACAGAGTAACTGTCGGCGTACACACGCCGTAAAGCCGCAACTCTTCTACACTGCGCGACTCTCGCAACGTGATGGCTTTGACGCTTTTGTTAAGTGTACGCGTGGTTAGGCGACGATTGAGGGGACTGTAGATAGGGCCGATGCCGCAACCATACATCAGCACATCGTTCTTAGCGCGGCGCGCCATGTTGATGGTGAAGAGATAAAACCAAAGTGATCGTCTACTGGTCAAGTCTTGCAGTAAGTTGCCGCCGCCGTTGATGAACAAGCGACTATGACGTAATTTCCAACGCAATTTAGGTAAGTTAAAAATATACACTGAATCGACAAGGAAGTGCTTGCGCGTTGAGCGCGGATTGCGTGACAAGACGGTCACACGCAGGTCGGGGTCGATAGCACGAATATCGGCCAGTGCTGCTTGCAAAATGGCCTCGTCGCCCACATTGTCATGTCCGTATGCGCCGCATAGCATGACGCCGTGCCGTTTCTTTTTGGGGAGTTGAGCGCGGCGCAAGATGGTATGGTAAATATCAAGTTGTGTAGCCACCGTGTTGTCGTTGGTGAATTTTTCGCGCACCGTTTCATGTAACGCGTCGCCCAGCCGTTCTCGTAAGACCTCGTCATTTGCCAAGCGCTGTAAGTGTACCGCCAATGCAGTGGCATCTTGCGGCTCAAACAGTAAGCCGTTGCGTTCATGGGCGATTAAATCAGGAATACCGCCAACGGCCGAACTGACGGTAGGCAGTCTGTGTTGCGCGCCTTCAAGCAGGACGTAGGTAAAGGTTTCGCTCAATGACGTCAGCAAGTTGATATCTAGCAGTTGAAAGAGCTTGTGTATATCGGGTATCCAGCCAATAAAATAAACACGGTCGGCAATGTCTAACGTGGCGGCCAGGCTTCTGAGAGTTGCTTCTTCGTGACCGTCGCCGGCAATGACCAGCTTCAGGCGAGGACAGTTGTCTTTCACCAACGCAAACGCCTTTAACATGGTTGGAAGGTCTTTAACCGGGTCTAAACGTCCACCAAAGCCGGCAATAATATCGCCCTCTTGATAGTCAACGCCCAACTCGGCGTAGGCAGCTTTCTTGTTTTCAATGGGCATAAAGTTATGGAAGTCGATGCCGTTGTAAATAGTGAAAAGATTATACGGGCTGTATCCGCGTGCAACTAGGCGGCGTGTCATGGTGGCGGACACACCGATGCGGTAATCAAGCCGCCGCAAAGCGAAGCGGTTTGTCATACCATAAATGATGTTGTGGAAAGGTCGACCGAGGTAGTCAAGTTTATAGTCGCTGTGAACGGTGGAGACAATCGGCAGTTTCAATCCTGACCATTTGAGTAGCAAAGCGATAGAATTAGCTCGCGAACCGTGGCAGTGTAAAATATCGGGCTGCAACTGTCGAATCAGCGACTTTAAGGTTTTAAGCGATTTGCGCGGTGAGCGCGCTTCAATGATATAGACATCAATGCCCTGTGCTTGTGCGTCTTGAGCAAATTGCCCGTCCTGGAAGCAGACCAAAGACGCACTGATAGATTGTCTCAACCCGCGCAGCAAGGACAAAACATGCGTCTTGGCGCCACCATGGTCGCCGCCGCTGATGAGGTGCATGACCGTCATGACGGTACGTCCTTCCTGCCTTTGAAGACAATGAGTTTGGCAAAAATGTAATTGGCAATGACGACAATGATATTGAGTGTGATTTTTGCCGGCCATTCATCCACCGAAAGGGCCATCAAAAGCGGCACGCCACCCATTTCTAAAGCCATGGTTGCCGCTCGTGAACCGAAGAAACGCACGGCCTCGTGCCATAACTCGCCGATGCTGTTGACACGGCTGCGAAAAACAAAGAGCTTATTGGTCAGATATGCGTAGATGACCGAAACCACTACGCCAAATGCGCTTGCTAACGCAAAAGACGTAGAAAATATTGTCACGCCAATGTGTGTGACAATGAAGTTGACCAGCGTTGTTGTGCCGCCAATGAAAAGATAACGTATGATTTCGCGCCCGCGCGGGCTTGTGACAAAAGAAATTATTTTTTTCATAATTTTTATTATACTCGCTATTGCTCGACAATGCAAGCTATTCAAATATTGCCGTAACGGTTACATTGTCTGATAAGTTGATCTGTAATGGATTCTCAGTCGATTCGCGCGTTCGCCCACGCTCTTCGATAATAAAGTGTGAGAAGCTATAATTGCTATGCGGTGAAGCGTAAAATGTCTGCGTCGTACCGGTGAAATAAGTGCCTTGCCAATGAAAGAAATCAACTACGCCCGGCGTGATGGCCGGATCGAGTGCAATGTCGTTGATGTAAGTGCGTCCTTTGTTAACTGCCAGCTCGACATCGACAATGGCGCGGTTTTGCAAGCGCAAGTTGGCCTGTAAGAAATCGAGCATATAGCTTTGGCGGTGCCGCCCGAAGTTGCGGAAATTGTTGAGTTCACGCTCCCATGCGTCTATGCTGCGAATGCGTCCCCAACGTTCGATTTGCTCGGGGACGACAGGGCGGATGCGTGCCGAAAATTTGTCGACCATTTCAGAGAATGCAGGTTCAGCGAAATAGGTGTTCATTAGGTCACAGAAGCGGTTGAGGAATTGCGCGCGGAACTCTGTGTTGCGGATAAAGCGGCGGAACATAAGCGTATGACTGCCTTGTGCCATGCCGTCATTGGGCATAGGGGAGCGCTCACCCGGCCAATACATGACGCGATATAGTGCATCCTCGTCGTGGTTTAAGCCGAAGCCGAAGTTAGCCGTACTGTCGAGGTCAAACAGCACCCAGCGCCAACGGCCGTCGCGTCCGGGTTGCGTGGGGTCAACATTTCCGTTATAGCGCCACATACGAACATTGTTGCCCGGCCAGTCTATGTTGCCGAAGAAGATGTTAGCGATATACGCGTCAATAAAGCTGTCGATGTCAATGTGCTGTTTGGCGTAAGCGTAGTTTTCGGCGACAGAGAGGTCGTTGTCGCTGAAAAATGTTTGTAAATCATTCCAAGCGCGCCAATCGCTTTCGTTGCCGGCCATCAAATTTAAGCCGGCACCGCCAGACTGCTCCATAATGGCAACGTATCGTGAACGTACGCCGTAATGAGCAGCAATGTGCCGTTCACAGATGCGTTCACGGAAGTCGTACAGCCCCCAAAATTCGCCGTTAAGGAAAACGACTGTTGGACGAGCCGCTTGGTAGACCACATTGAGATAACGCGCCAAATATTGCAAGCCGGCATCGCGAATCATAGTGCCTGTGCCCTCATTGCCGAAGTTTCGTATCAGCAGGCGGTCAAAATGGTGTATCGGCTCGCCGAAGCGGTCGATGGCGGCACCTTGAAAGATATCATGTATCAGTGTTGGGTTGTCTTCGTCGTAGCTGTGGCGTGCATATAGGCGGAAGGTCTTTTGCGCCAATCGACGCGTGCCCCCGCCGTGTATGCGCACACCCATATTTTGGCTGACGGCGCGTTCAAAAGACTCGTTGTTATGTTCAAATATCTCAACGTGGACGGGGCGCTCCCACTCCTCGCCGCGCATTTCCCAGTTGGGCAACGGCGCGCCGTAGTCATAGCCGCCCAAACCGCGATGGCCGCGAACGTAAATGCCGATGCCGTCATCAAAAAAATTGTCGGGGTTTGTGACCAATGATACGATTGGTAAGTTGTCATAGCGCGAGAAAATGTCGTGGCGCACAAAATAGCTTTGCGTGATCAGGTCGCTGATGGCTTCGCCGTTGCGGAATGCCTGCGCACGGATGATGGTTGCTTTGATGACCGGCTCATGCGGCGGGGTGAAGTAATCGTCACGATACACTGCAAAACAGCCGATTTGATTGGCCGGAATAGCCGACAAAACGTTGGCCATGTACGTACGGTCATCTATTCGGCGCGGCGCGTCATGTCGATAAGTGCCGGGAAAGCCGGGGCGCGGCTCACTGCCATCCAGCGTATAATATATGTGAGCATTTCGTACATGACGGCTGGTGTCAATGCGCAAATAAAACGGTTCGGTATATAGGCCGCTCTCAATTGAAAATTGCAATGTCAGTGGTGAGGTGTCGGTCACATCTGTTGCTAAGACAAACCAAAGAATGCCTACCGTGAAAACCAACACGACGGTCATAATGATGATGCGTTTTTTGTCTTTTTGCATAAAATTCCCGCCCGTTAACCCGTGTGCTGCGCCGTGCGCAAGGAAGTATCCAACCAATTTTACACTCAATGCTATCAAATCGTCAAGCATTTTATGAAAATTTTGTAAAAAACAGCCCATCGCATTTATCTTGAAAAGTTTGAACAAAGAATTAAAAAATGAGAATGCAGTGCGTATAACTATAATAAGGTGCCAGTAATACGTTAAAAACACTTTTAATGAAGAAATTCAATTGCGAAAAAATATGAAAAAAAGACTTGAAATTTTGAGGATAGGCTGCTATAATATGTGGCATGAACGCTGTGCAAATAAACTGTACATAAATTTGCATGGCGAAAAAAAAATTGGAGGTCTCTTATGAACGCGAAACGCATTCTAGCGGTTGTCCTGTGTCTGGCTATGCTTGGCAGCATGGTTAGCGTGGCGGCAGCCCCCGTTGCAGTCAACGAAGCAACGGAGACCACAACGGTGGTCGACCTGCTTGCCGGGCCTTGGGTGCCCAATCTGGCTGGTGTGCCAAATGTGTCTGGTGGAAACGGCAGCACATTGCATGTGGCAGCACCACCAAACGGCAGTGCTGTGGCCGATTTCCGGGCCAATCCCATCACACTGGCTGACTTTGCCGAAATGTCACTTGAAATTGATATGACGGTCACAGGTGGTCCTGCCGCTTACGTTGTTCTTTGGCTGGTAACTGAAGAAACCGGCAGATGGAACAATTTCAACATGCTGGGCGGTGGCATGCAAGAAATCACACCGGTCTTGCTCCCGGCCATCGGCGGTGGTGTTGACAGAAGCAATCACGAATTCAGAGGCGTAGTTAATGACATTATCGCCTTTGATCGCCCCGGTGACGATGACACCAATTTCTACTTCTCTGCGCACAGCGATGTAACGTTGCTTGGATTCCTGGTACAACTCAGCAACGGTGCTACTGCAGAAGTCAGAACGCTGAACATCATCGGCCCTAACGGCGGTCAGCCTGTTGAACCGGTAACCAGTCCGTTCGACGTATTGACCCTTCCCGCCAGCGCATGGGGAACAAATCCTGCTGGCGGTGGCACAGTAACCACAACCGGCGGTGCAGGTGCTCCGCTTGTTATGACCTCGGCTATAGGTTGGCCGAGCGCGACCATGTTGTTCCCTGCACCGGTAGAAGTGGCAGGGAATGACAGAGAACTGTTTTTTGACTTTGACATTGCTGTTGGTGAATATGTACGCATTCATGCCGTCGATTCAGAGGGAGACTACATCTTTGAACTGACTCTCGAAGCATTGACAGACGGAAATCAGGTCGGTTCGATTACAATACCGGCCGCGGCCGCTGACCCGATGTATGGTCTTTGGATTCAAATCGTTGGCGGTGGTACAGTAACCGTCAACCGCTTGTCAGTCGGCGATGCGCGCCCGCTCCCGACCTCGGACGTTGACACGCCGAATAGCTGGGCACTTCCATACATGCGCGACGCGCTTGAAATGGGCATTGTGGGCGACGAATTGCCCTCGGGCGTTGGTTTCCGTCCCGACGCGCCGCGTTGGTACATTGCTGAATTGTTAGCAGACTTTATGGTCGCTTTCTCAATTCGCACGGGACGTCTTCCCGCAAACAGCAATCTTGACGACGTTGTAGACGCATGGTTGGCTGTTCCGGGCAATGAGCCTTTTGACACTAGCTTCCCTGATGTGCCGAGCACACACCCACGCTATGATCAAATTATGGCCATGGCGACCATGGGCGTTATTCGCGGCGGCACATTTAATGAAGTAGAAGGCCTGTTTGGCCCCGACTTCGCGCTGACTCGTGCCGAGGCTGCTGTTGGCTTGACTCGTATGATGGAAGCTTTGGGCGTTGATGTTGAAGGCTATCCGACACTGGAAGATGTCTTTGACGACTGGCCGCCGACTTCGGTAGCTGCACGCAACATCCCAAGCTGGGCACTCGAATCTGTTTCCTTTATGTATTACTGGAATATCATGGGAAATACGAGCAGTCTAGAAAATATCCCGACCTATGGATACATCTTTAATGCTTGGTTCGGCTTCCAAACACAACAGCTGATTACTGGCATGGTTCGTATGATGCGTACAGCTTGGCCGGATGATGAGCCATCTACCGGCGAATTGTTTGATATCGCAGACTATGACGCTGATGACTGGTGCGCTGACGGCACCGTAACAATTACCGGCGGCAGCGGTGAGCCGCATGTCTTAGCACGTGCCGGCGGTTACGCGACTCGCTTTTGGTTGGGCGCAGAAGATATTTATGATCTTCCCGAAGCTGACTGGAACGACATTTACCTCAACTTTGACATCACAACAACCGGCAACGGTTTTGAAGTCTTTGACATCATTGCTAACGGCGTAGGCAACTTTGCCGATCCTGCGACGCCGGGCGACAGCACAGGTAATTACATTGTCCTCAGATTTGAGCAATTGCCGGCATCGCCAATCAGTGTTGCTGACTTGCTTGCTTCGGCCACACTTTTCGTCCGCAATGAGGCGGGCACAGGCTGGACGGGCGACCCATCGGTCGATGACTTTGGCGGCGTATTCAGCCTTTACGGACTGAGATTGTTTGTCAACATTGACTCTAGCGTGACAATCAATGAGTTCTATCTTGGTGCAAAAGGTGAACCAGATCCCACGCCATGTGATGAACATCCATACACGATTGTAAATTTTACAGATCTAAACTTGCCCGCGACATTTGTTGAAAATGCCGATGGCAGCTATACTTGGACACCTGCTCAAGCATGGGCACCGTGGACACAGCTTTATCTCGACACGCCGGTGGAAATTCCGGTCGATCGACTCGATGACGCGTTTGTTCACTTTGACCTTGATGTTGCCGAGGCCGCCGCAGGCGATAACCGTGCAATGCTGGGTCTGCGTGTTGAACTGCAAATCGGCGAAAATGAGTGGATAACACGCAACTTCTTCCGCGCACACGGCAACAGTGCACCATTGGGCGCCGGCCGTACGTTTGGTTGCAACAGCATCAATTGGTTGCTCGATATGGGCGATCCAAACATGCCGGGCGCAAGTGATGTCGCAGCTATGCGCGCTTTCGACGGGTACTTCCGTGTCATTGGTTTCACATTTATTTCCGACACGCCCGTTGTCATCAACGAATTCCGCGTTGCGACTGACGATCCCAGCCTGGAGCCTCCAGGACCTGGACCTGGGTCCGATTTCCCCTATAATTTGCTTGATTTCATGGCCGATTTCGACTATACTGATTGGACAGGCGGCACGGCCGGCGGCGGTACGGTTAACGTATCTTCCGGCTCTGTCGTTCTCACCAACGTAGGCGGCGGCTGGCCAAGCGGCATCTTGGATTTGGGCGATTTGTCGTATCCTCGCCTTCTCAACGCTGACTTCGACGATATTGCTATTGAGTTTGACCTCACCATTGCAGGCGGCGCAGGCGACTACGTCAACCTCATCTTACAAAGCAACTTGGGCAGCGGCGCCAGCGGCTTTACGACACTTGTTGGCGGCCTGCAACCGGGTGCGCACACAGGCAGCGTTGTATTGGGCGACATTTTTTCGGCAGCCACAGATGACCTCGTACTTGGCCAACTTCTTGTCCAAGTCGTCGGCAACGGCTGGGTTGTCACAATTGACGAACTTCGCTTAGTTGCGGCTTACGACGACATTGAGTTGCATGAAGTGGAAGACGAGCCTGAAGAATGCGAAGTTATTGATTTCCTGAGCTTCCCGCTCGCTAATTGGGGCGGAAACCCCGGCAACGGCTTTACACCTGCTCCGTCCTTTGATGGCGATGTGCTGGTTATAACGGCAGCTGGTGGTTGGGGCAATACCTACATTTGGTTAGGCGACCGCATCCCGCGTGCTGATTGGGAAAATGTCACTGTATACTATGACATTTACAATGATGGCACAGGCAACGGGCACGCTTGGTGGGCAGGAAATGACACCAACTCTTGGAGCAACCGCATGATTTCGCCTATCGCTGCTGGAACTCGCGCAACCGGCTCGATGACACTGGAAGAATTGTTGGTAGACAGAGCCGGTGTCAATAAGTATGGCTTTGATGCTGCACTTGAAGGCGCAGGCGCAGGCGCGCCGCCAGTAGACTGGCTTGACAATGGCTTGCCTTTGAGCTTTGCGCTTCAAACAGGCTCTTCGTTGCGCGTCTATGATTTCCGTGTCGTCATTCACGCTGATCCGTGCACTTGTGAGCCACCGATTGAACCGGTTGTCTACGACATCATTCCGATGATGGAAAATTCAACAATCCTTGGCGGCGGCGATCCTGCAAGATTGACGGTTGTTGACGGTGTTGCTACTATTGTACCCGCAGGTGCATTGGTCATGCAATTCCCTGCAATCACAAGCTTTGACAGAGCTGATTTTGCTGATTACTATCTGCACTTTGACTTTACGGTTGAAGAGCGTGCCGGTATGAGCATCCACCACCAATGGCGCTGGACAAATGCCAGTCTTGCACAAGTGTTTGCTGACAACAGCAATGGCACAATGATAAGCATTGACATGGCCGCCGGTGTATTCCAAGGCTATGTTAGTTTGGCTGACCTCCTTGCCGCAGTTACATTCTCATACGGTGATAATGTCGCGCATGGTTTTGGTCCCGGCACAGACGTATTTGAACTGTTTGGCATGACAGTACACCCGGTAACCGGTTCAGTTATTATTCGTGAAATGCGCATTACCGATTACCCCGGAAAAACCACACCGGGCATCCCCGCGACCAGTGCGGAAATTGGTCAAGCATTGTTCCTTCAGGACAACGCTAATCCTACTCTTAGCCGCATTCCCACTGCATTCGCAGGTGACACCGTCAATTTGGCGGTTGGTCAGCGTCGTCAGCTGACAGAAACAGTTTTGCCGGCTGATACGACAGATGATGCGGCTTGGTCAACTTCCAACGCCGCTGTGGCAACTATTAGCGACGCTGGTGTGATTACCGCTGTCGGCAACGGCACAGCAACCATTACCTTGGCGGCCGGCGCAGTGTCCGACACTATTGTTGTCAACGTCACAACGCCTAACACGGAGAATATGCACCTCGTAGTAGAGAACGCCACTGCCGTAGCCGGTGCAGGCGCGATTCCCGGGGCTGTTGCAATTCCCTTCGACCTGACGACGAATGCTTACCTTGTGGCTGAGATTACGGTTAGCGGAGCAGCTTCACGCGTAGATTTCATCATTGGTTTTGAAGGCGTAGCTGCCGGTGCCGGCGCACGCGGACTCAGAACCGAGCACCTTGGTATGGGTACAGGCTTGTGGGACATTGGCACACATACGATAATGGTTAACTTTGCTGATGTGCTGGCCAATATGGATCCTGCCGTAGATTTAGAAGCTGCAATCATCAACCCGGCCGGCGGTGCTTTCAGTCTCGGTACTTGGGTAAGTGTTGCCGGCGCGACTGTTGTTATCGACAGCCTCTATTTCAGCGCAGCACCTCCTGTTTTGGAAGAGATTGTCAACGTTGCTAATTTACCTGCATCGGCTTGGTCGGTGCCTGCAAATGTCGTTGTCAACGCGGACGATACTGTTACCTACACCGGTACATGGGGCTGGCAGTATGTACTGTTCCCCGAGCCGATTTACATTCATACCGATGACTGGAACGACGTGTTCTTCCGCTTTGACGTTGAAACAACAGGTACGACAAACGGATTTGGTTTTGGTCTTGTCGGCAATGCTGCGAATACAGCCGGTTGGTTTATTCCAGACGGTGAGAGCAGCCCGGGCGCACCTGACATCAATCGTGCGCACGTCAACACGGCATACTTGGACGGTAGCGGAAACTTCAACATGATGCCTGACGGCACATACACATTGACCCACAGCCTGTATCATATTCTCTTAGGCGTGCCCGTCACCAATGCGAATATGCCATCCGCTGCTTGGCGTACCATTTTCGCTGAGCAAGGCGGTTATCTGAGAATTAACGGTTTCCGCGTTATTGCTGACGGTTCTGTTACCATCAATGAGCTGAGCATCTTGGCTCGCGAAGGTTTGTTTGACCTCGGTGACGACGATTGCACTGAGTGTGGCGATGTTCTTCTTGACGCCACGGCTGCACTGACTACAGCATGGACAAGCAACGAAGCGCCTGCCGGATCATCGCATACAATTTCATTTGACGGCGATATTTTAGTACTTCAGGCCCCTGCCGGCAGCTGGCCAAGTTCATGGCTGTGGGACGGTACACTAATTCCGCGTTCGGAATGGGGTAATGTTGCCGTTGTTGTTGACATCCATAATTTGGGTGCAGGCAATGCTCATCTCAACTGGGCAGGTAACGCGACGCAATCATGGATTAACAATGCAATCTCACCGATTGCTGCAGGCGCACGTGTGACGGGTATTTTTACGCTGGAAGAACTGCTGTATGACCGCATTTTTGCCGGCGGATATGCACCGGCAAGTTGGCAAGATGACGGCTTCCCGCTAAGCTTTAGTATTCAAGGAGCTGGCCCGATTCGCGTCTACGATTTGAGCTTTGTCACCATTTGTGATGATTGCCTCAGCGCATAATCCTTTGATTAATTCTAAATGCTAAAAGAAGAACGCCCGGGGCATTGCCCCGGGTGTCTTTTTGTGCTATAATCGTGTCATGGAAACTATAAATAAGTTGCAAGAGATTGTGCAATCTTCACAAAACATCGTCTTCTTCGGTGGGGCAGGGGTATCGACAGAGAGTGGCATCCCTGATTTTCGCAGTCAAGATGGGCTGTATCGTCAAAAATACACTTATCCGCCTGAAGTCATGCTGTCATACAGTTTTTTTCAAGAAAATCCGCGAGAATTTTATCGCTTTTACCGCGATAAACTGGTGCATGTCTGCGTCAAACCTAACAAAGCACATATAGTGCTTGCACGGCTTGAAGATATTGGTAAACTCAAAGCCGTTATCACGCAAAATATTGACGGGTTACACAGCGCAGCAGGTAGCCAAAATGTGCTGGAATTGCATGGCACATCGGCGCGAAATTATTGCATCGATTGCAAAGTGGAATATCCGGGCGAAGTCATTTGGAAAACTGATGATATTCCATATTGTCAATGCGGCGGCATGGTGCGCCCTGATATCGTTTTGTACGAAGAAGGATTGGATGAGGAGTTACTCTACAAAGCAACGCACCACATTAAGCAAGCCGACACGCTTATCGTAGGGGGCACATCACTCAATGTATACCCGGCAGCGGGGCTGCTCACGCATTATTGCGGCAATAGGTTGGTACTCATCAACAAATCAGAAACGCCATATGATGGACATGCTGACTTAATCATCCGCGCTCCGATCGGCGAAACGCTAGGCGCAATAGCATCAATGCCAGCAGAGTAATAGAAGCGATTTGCATACTAACAATAAACGCTTGATAAAAATACAGGTTTGCCAATATTTGAACTTGCTGCGATACAATAGACATTGTTGTTGTGTCGTGACTTGCGATGCGTAAAGCAATGAACATATATGCTGCGCTGATAACGGCGTGCAGCGCCTTGCCGGCAATATATGTCCAAATACCGAGATTGCTGTGTGACAAGAAGCTCAACACTTGTGTGTGAACGCTCAATCCGGCCCAACCCAGCAGAAATGCTGCTAACGTGACGCTGGACATCGCGTCGCCTTGTAAATTACGCAGTCCGCCCGTGATTTCAACTAACCCGGCAAACAAACTGTAGCCTATAGTAGTCTGCATGCCAAACAAAGATAAAACATTTGCAACAAATGGTAAGATGCCAAAAACAAACAGCATCCTAACAAAAACAGTGAAGAAGATTACAAACGCGCAAATATTTAACACTGACTGCATGGCTTGCGTCACAGCGTTGATAAAGGCATTTGGGAAATTTTGCAAAGGTGAGCAATGTTTGCCCGTTCTGTCGGTGATTTGCATGGGCGTACATTGTTCGCCTCTACGGCCATACTGCCGAAAGACCACCCCCACCGTTATTGAGGCCGCGATATGGGTTAGGTACAGCAAGAGTCCAATACGTGAACTGGCGAAAACACCCATTCCGACAAATCCGAATATAAACGCCGGACCGGCATTGTTGCAAAAGGCCAGCATGCGTTGGGCTTCTGCTTTTGTACATAGCCTTTTCTCGTACAGCGACACCGCCGTCCGCGCGCCAACGGGATAACCGCCAATCAGTCCCATGGCCAATGCCGTACCGCACGCGCCGTTGAGATTGAACAGCGGCGTCATAACAGGTTGCAGCAAGCGGCTCAATGACTGCGCCGTGCCTGTGTCAATCATTATGTTTGACAGCACGAAGAATGGAAAGAGTGATGGGATGATGATGTTAAAACACAAAAGAAGCGCATCACGTGCAGAGGCTGTCGACTCATTTGGTGATATTAGCAATATAGCCAAGCACGATAAAATTAAAATTGTTACTATATGACGGCGCGTGAAATGCATGGTTTCACCTCACAATCTCTATTAGAGTATGAGACAAAACCCTTAAGCATGACCGTAGCGCGAATAACTCCGTAAGAGAGCACCGGTGCGGGGGGTATTAGAGGATTTGATTCTAAGCTGATGCAAAATGCTTATGTTGCGAGTTTTTTCACCGGCTCTTGTTTTCGCATAACACACCAATTTTTCTCGCCACACTCGGGGCATTTCATCCAACGGACTTTCATGTTGCCGGTAGTGAAAAACGCTTTTCGCAATGGTGGCTTAGTCACTGCATCGCAGTTAGGGCAGATGTATTCGATGTTTTTGAGCGCTAAGAGCGATGCTACTATCCCCAAGATAGCACAGCCGAAATATAAGCCGAGCCCCCACCAAATTTGCGATATTGTCAACCATACAATAAACGCAAGTCCCAAAGATGCTGCAACGGCTGCGAACGTGTAGGTGAGTACCAATTTCCCTCTATCGCGGTTTTTATTTTTCTTTTCCATAATGTGTTCTACGTCAAGGATTGTATTTGCCGGCACTATGGCTTTGTTTGCAATGCTTTCTTTGATAATGTTGAGCATTGCAAGCTGCTTTTGCCGCTCTGCAATCTCATTCGAAAGCTGTTTTTTTTGCTCGTCAAGCAAAATTGAGAGAATTTTGCCGGACATTTCGCTCTGCATGATGCCTTTGATTGAATCAAGCGACAGCCCGATTGTTTTAAGCGTGCAGATAAGACGCAGCTTGGTTAAGTCATCATCGTTGTAAATTCGTCTGCCGCCCTCGGTTTCAGAAGACGGATGCAAAACGCCTTTGTGGTCATAAAATTGCACTGTTCGCACCGAAACATTGCACCGTTTAGCCATTTCGCCGGTCGTGTAGTTTGACATAGATTGCTCCTTTCGAGAGTTACGATACTGTATAACGCTACGTCACAAGCAATAGGCGACGCAAGGGGATTTTTCGTGTAACGTAGGGGGATTTTCTGCAAAGCTACGTCACAAATTTCTGTCACTCGTTACGGCACGTAGCAGACGCATAGCGGATTAAAAAATGCGTCGTGGCATGCGCATTGCTTGCCACAACAAAAAAGAAGATGTTGCTAATGAAGATTATTAAATCCCCTAACAACATCTTCACTGGTGGAACAGATTGCCCCAAATACAAGCGCGCGAATTTTGCCGAATGGCTTTGTGATTATTGTAACACTTGATATATAAAAGTCAAGACCCTGTGCAAGCAGATACTTATTTGCGAGGAAATGGAATGGTTCGGCGTGTATTTATGGCACACGCCCGGACATTGGCTCGGGCAGGACTTTCAGTTGATTATTATTTATTTGTGATTACAGCTTCATCTTTTGGTTTAGTTTTTAGTTTGCCGGAATCTTCATCATAATATAAATCGCAATTACAATATCCATACTTTTCATATTTTCTACATTGCTTTTTGTATTTGTAATATATCTTAACAACAGATTTTAATCCGTTGCTTGTTCGCACAAGCAGATCCTTTTTACGCAGATGCTTTTTCGTTCTGCGGTGGTAGTCATTGTATAATTCAGTTCTTATCATAGTGTCGATATTTCGTAATTGGCGCACATCATTAACCATCATAAAATAACCTATCCAACTCCTCTTTTTGATAAGTCGATTACACTCCAAGCAAAGCCCATTCTCTTGTTCAATCATATCTTCCAAACCTACAATTTTTAGGTTGACATTATGAATTATACGACTAAAATATTCATCAGCGTTATCAGTTTCAATATCTTTTAAAGTTGATATTATACGCTGCCGAAACTTTTGAAAATTGTCATTTTTCACTCGTAGCGATTTTGGCGATATAGCAAACCCCAAGAAGTCGAGCGAGTCTTTTTGTAAATCTAAAAGTTTTGTTTTCTCGCCGATGGAGTGCAAGACGAGTTTTTCAGTTTCTTTCAAGCGCGTTTCAAGAAGTTGATAGACTTCTTGTATTTTATCATTGTTCTTAAATAACAAAACAAAATCGTCAGCATATCGAAAATACTCAAAGTGATATTTCGGTATTAGCTCTGTTGTAACATAAAGATCAAAGTCATACAAAAACACATTTGCAAGAAGCCCAGATAAAACACCGCCCTGCGGTATTCCTTGCGTTCTTTTTATGCCGCGCTGTGGATATTTATATTCTGAAACTCTATTGGCAGGTATTCTATCAACATGAATAAATCGAAATAAGAACTTTTGTATCAATTCATTTTCTTCGCCGAAAAAAGTTCTCATTTTCGATGTTAGGAGCGAATGATCAATTTCGTCAAAGAATTTACTGATGTCAGCATCAAGCACATACAGATAACCCTCATCTATCAAACGTCTGATTTTCTTGACAGCCATTTTTGAAGATTTGCCTTCTCTATATCCATAACTATGTAAATCAATATTTTGCGCAAAAACGTTTTCTGCATGAGGGCAGAGAACATTAGCAAGAAATTTTTGAAAAATTGTGTCTTGGATTGTAGATATAGATATAGTGCGGATTTTACCTGCTATCTTAGCATCTTTAAGTTGATTTCGGGTAAACGGAGGTTTTGGCGTTTCTTTCTCACGAAATGGCGCAAAGCAGTATTTGCCGCTTTCTCCTTTATCGCAGATTATATTAGTATGATGGTCAATATTGATTAGAAAATCTTCATGTCCAATTTTGTCGCAGCCACGAGCAAGCGCTATTACGCCACTAACTTTATCTGTTTTGCTACGTTTTAGATTCTCAAACTCCTCCTTCACATTTTCGGGTGTAAAAGAAGCTATTAACTTTTTGTCTAATTCCCTCATTAACATACCCCATCAAGACAAAGAGCGCAACCTAAAAAAGGTGCGCTCCGTATGGCAATCCAATTATCGGGCTATGATTACCATACAGTCTCCTCGCCCTTACCGATGCAAATTACATATGCACCGATTCGTTGTCTCCAACTATACAGTTGATCGATCGAACGCTTTGTCAATAGTGATGTTTATCAATATCATTGTCGTAGCCTCCAATGTTCCAGAGTAGCAAGATTGCATATAGCAATTATAGCACATCTGGAACAGCCCTACCTCGATCAGTCAGGGCCGATCAGCCGATGATCGCATCTAAGTGTGACCACGATACAAAATAGCATATTTTCACGAAAAAGTCAAGATCTATTTCCTAAGCACAAACAAATATTCATGTGCCAATAGCAAGAAATTGTGTTTCACGCTGTTCGTTTTCCAAAACCCGGTCGCTTTGCAGTTATGTTGCTGTTTGATAATAATCTCTTTCGTAGTGAATCCGGCAGTCTCAAAAATCTTCATAACCTCAAAGCTCATCGGGATAACACAGCCTTTCTTGCGTGTGTCGCCCATCAAAATAGCGCAGAATTTATCGTCTTTTAGTACACGGTAACATTCAGCCGCAACTAACTTCATTTCCTCTAAAAAGTCTTTTATTTTGTAATGCGACAAGTCGCCGTCAATATCCTCGCTATATTTGATAATATCGGCATAAGGAGGATGAGTACAAATAAAATCAATGCTGTCAGTCGGCACAAAATCAAGTTTTCTCGCATCGCCATGTTTGACATAGACTTGCCCGGCGTTTTCATATTCAAATGCCGTTTTCTCACGACAACGCTCCAAGGCAGTAAGGTTAATGTCAACGCCAATAATATTGCGGTTAAGCAATTTAGCCTCGACAAGTGTCGTTCCGCCGCCTGCGAATTGATCAAGCACTAAATCGCTCTCGTTTGAATAACGGATCAAAAGGTTTCGTGGAATATACGGCGACCAGTTGCCACGATATTTCGCATCATGCGTTGCCCAGTCGCCACGCTGAGGAAAACTCCAAACCGTGTTCATTTCAAGCTCGAAATCGGGCGGCTCCCAATGCTTTATTTTCATGCGAATAGGTCTTTCAATACATCGTTCTCTAAGTCGTTGATATTGTAAATATTCTCCATCACGCCGAAAGTTTCAGCTAAATTGTTTCGTGCGCTGTTCCAACCACCGCCGTCCGTCACCCAAACAAAGGCAAAGCCGTCAATACCTTTGGATTCGATAGCGATATTTTTGTAACTCCGCGCCGTTTCATTGAGCTTAGACCCGCTACTGGCATAAAAGTTTGTTTCAATGCCGTAGATTGTAGAACCCTTTTTGACAACAAAATCAAACCGTTTGACTGTTTTTCCTTGATTCGATAGTGCCGACAAATCAACACCCCAACGCTTTTCAATGTCGGCGATTTTCATTTCTCTGAAATATGTTTCATCTTTAACCAACTCTGCTTTGACAAGGTATGATTCAACAAGTTCTTCCATAATGTGACCGCCACGATTTTTGCGACCGTTGGAGTCAAGCCCTGTTTCAACGCCTGTGGCATAGTCGAAGAGGTTGCTGACAAGATGATTTTCAAGCAAGTCAAATAATCCTGTTTTACGCATAAAAATCTTGTAATCGTCTATGGAATAGTTGGGTTTATTGAAGTTATAGCATCGTTCGCCGTCGCTGTCAGTCGCACAAATTTCGGCCTGGCGGATAGCAAGCAGTAACGGAATACATTTCAGCGTTTCGGGGTAGCGGCGAACTACCTCCTCAAAGTCTGATTCAATATTTTTTGAGCCAATAAGCGAACTAAGCAGATTTAATTCGATTTTAATGGCGTTAACATTGCGGCGCACTTTTTCAAAGTCCACATAGTAACCGTATGTAGAGATGCTGTTTTTGAACTCCGAAAACCATTTTTTGAAATCACGCATATTGAAAACCCCTTATTTTAAACGCTTGCAATCAGCAATTCCCTAACCTTGCCGCGTCCGGCAGCTACGGAATTGATTGCTCTGCTTGCTTCTATTCTTGAAATTGAATGTTTAGCATAAATATTGTCAAAAAACTCGTCAGCTTCATTTGTGTTTTTTGGGTCAGAGTTACTTGCAACGATATATGCTCCACGCTCACTCATTTTATCAATAAAGTTGGCGAGCTGCATTTGGTCATCATCATCAAAACCATCTTGTGCATAAGAAGTGAAACTGGCGGTTGTCGACAACGGACGATAAGGCGGGTCAAAGTAAGCGAATGTTTTATCGTCAATAAAATTTTCGGCGAGAGTATAGTCTCCGCAGACAATTTCAACATTTTGCAATGCTTGCGACACAGCAACTATATTGCTTTCATCACATATACTCGGCTTTTTGTAACTGCCCTGTGGAACATTGAACCCACCTTTGGAGTTTACGCGATATAGCCCGTTAAAGCAAGTGCGGTTTAGAAAGATGAACAGGGCTGCAATTTCTAATGATTGTTCGTCGCTTTTCTTAATGTCATTAAAGTTATTTCGTGCGTTATAATATAAAATCTTTTTCTGTTCTGTATCAGCCGTATGGTAGGCTTGCTCTAATTGTTTGAGAGCCGATACAAGTTCGTTTACGTTATCGCGAATGGTATTGTATGTGGCAAGCAATTCGCGGTTAATATCGCTTATATAAACAGCATCCAGCGAGTAATTGCTTAACACATCAAACAACACAGCGCCGCCACCGACAAACGGCTCGGCGTATTTTTTTATCGACACACCCAAATCGGCGGGATACTTTGCTCGTATCTCGCTCAAAATTTGCGATTTTCCACCCGCCCATTTTAGAAAGGGCTTTGCTTGCTGTTGTGTTTTCATAAGCTCATACCTCGCAATCTGATTGCACAAATCTACGAAATAATTATACCTCATAACGCTGAATTTTGCAATATGAATTTTTGCTTGGGAGATGTTTACTTTTGCCCCGATTTTGTCCATATAGATAGAGAGCCAAAATTTAATTCTTGGAGTGGGTTAATTTTTCGGCTTATTTTGTCCATATATATGAAAGCGAAAATATTTTGCTTACGCAGGTAGTAAAACAACACTTTCCTCGGCTATATAGTAGGAGGTTTTTTCGCAAACATTGGTAGTTGCCTTATCAGATTCCATTGAGAGTAGAGGGCGAAAGTTTTTGAAAATGTGTTTATAAAATGGGGTCGATTTTGACCGTTTATTGTCCATATATATGTAGCGTAAAAATTTTCTCCGTCAACACCCTATAAAACACTCTCTGCCACGGTTATATAGTAGAGGGAAAAATTTATTCGCCAAAGAGTTCCGTTTTAGGTGCTGTTTTTCTCCTATTAGTAAAGAACAAAATTTCTTTTTCAAAACACGTCCGATTTTCTTCAAATTTTGTCCTATGTATAGGGGGCGAATTTGCCCAGTTTTTGTCCATATAAGTAGAAGACAAAATATTTTTCATCAACACCACCCAAAAATCACTTTCCCACGGCTATGGCTATATAATAGAGAGTAAATTTTATTTGCCGAAAAGTTGCCAATTCGCTCCTCAGATTCCATTGATAGTAGGAGCTGAAATTGTTTTACATAATCAGGAACATTTAGTATGTGCCTGTGTCGTATAAAAATAGAGCCTTCGTTACATAGCAGCAAAGAAGTCCACAACGCCGTCCTTGAAAGGGACCGGCGTTTTTTTGCTGCGGAAATTTTTAAGGAGGAGCAGTATTTGAGAGAAGGCAACCCCAAAATCGTTATAACCGACAAGCAAACCGAAATTTTAGCAAGGCTATTTTTACCTGAAATCAAGCGATATTTTGCCGATGAAACCGTGCGAAAAGATTTTAAGGAATGGGAGCAAACTCAACAACAGGAAAAATTAGCGGCATAGTGTCGCAATGAGAGGAAATTATCAATGAACCAAACCAACCTACAAACCGTATCAATGCACGAGTTGTATGACACGGTTTATACCGTCAATCCGCCGTTAGTCGAGGGATTGCTCTACCCCGGCACTTACTTGTTCGTTGGCGCGCCAAAGCTCGGCAAGTCGTTCTTTATGGCACAGCTCGCTTATCACATCAGCACGGGCGTGCCGTTATGGGATTATCCTGTTTCAAAGGGGGAGGTGTTATACCTTGCCCTTGAAGACGACCACAGGCGATTGCAAAAGCGACTGTTTCAGATGTTTGGCACGGATAATGCGGATAATCTACATTTCGCAGTGGCGGCTAAAAGCGTTGGCAACGGATTGTACGAGCAGTTAGATGATTTTATTAAACAACACTCTGACACGAGGCTAATTATCATCGACACGCTTCAAAAAATCCGTGAGTTAAGCAATGACGGCGCAAGTTATGGCGGCGATTATGAAGTCATATCCAAGCTGAAAGACTTTGCCGGGCAACACGGCATTTGTCTGATACTCGTGCATCACACTCGCAAGGCACGCGGTGGTGATAAATTCGATATGATTTCCGGTACAAACGGCTTGCTCGGAGCCGCCGACGGAGCGTTTCTGCTACAAAAGCAACAACGGACAAGCAACGAGGCAACGCTTGACATTTCGGGTCGTGACCAACAAGACCAGCGCATCAATCTCATCAGAAATCCCGAAAAATTGCTGTGGGAGTTTGTAGATGCCGAAACAGAATTGTGGAAAGATCCACCCGACCCAGTGCTTGCTGCCGTGGCAGGAATTATCTCCGCTGAAACGCCACAATGGAGCGGAACGCCAACGGAGCTTGCGGACAAAATCGGCGTTGATATTAAAGCAAACACGCTGTCTATGCGATTAAATGTCAACGCTGCTCGGTTGCAAAATGAGTACGGCATAATCTACGAAAACAGCCGCAACCACACAGGGCGGCAAATTAAACTGTTGCTCGGCGACACGACCGACACGGCAACAATAAAACTATGGAGGAAGTTATGCAAAACAATAAATCGGCTAAGCGACCAATCTGTCTGAAAGTGCGAGTATCTGCGGAAGAAAAGGAGTTGATTTCAAAGAAAATGGCGGCGTTCGGAACAATAAATCGCGAGTCATATATGCGTAAAATATTGATTGACGGTTATGTCATCCGGGTAGAGTTTCGGCAGGTGCAAAAGCTGTTGCATTTGCTTGGAAATGTAAGCAATAACATCAATCAAATTGCCCGAAAAGTCAACCAAACAGGAAATATTCATGCAGAGGATATTCATAAAATACGAGAGGAAATGGAATCGTTTTACCCTGAACTTCGTAAAGCAATCGCCGAGCTGTGTAGCACGAAATTTTAACGGCGTAGCCGTACCGGCAGACAGCAAAGTTGGCTTAGAGCGCTTGCGCTGAAATTCCGATTTTCGGAATTTTGGGCCCGGAGCGCCTTGCTTGCCACTACCAACCCATACAATATAGCCAAGATTGTCATTTTCAAAAATGTTACAGTCTTGGTTATTTTATTTTCCAAAAACCGTTGACAAAGCACGCAACAGCGCGCTACAATTTTTATATGAAAGGTGACCGACTATGAAAGTTATAATTTATGCACGATATTCGAGCGACCGTCAAACAGAGCAATCTATTGAGGGTCAAATTAAAGTATGCCGTGAATACGCAGAGCGCAACGGCTATAAAGTCGTTGATGAATATATAGACCGCGCCATTTCCGGAACGAGTGATAACCGTCCCGAATTTTTGCGTATGATTGCCGATTCGGCAAAGCGGCAATTTGCGGGAGTTCTCGTTTATCAGCTTGACCGTTTCGCCCGAAACAGATACGACAGCGCAACCTACAAAGCACGATTGAAAAAGAACGGTGTTAGGGTTCTCTCGGCTCGCGAAAACATTTCGGATGATGCCAGCGGTATTTTAATGGAAGCCGTGTTAGAGGGAATGGCAGAATATTATTCGGTTGAGTTGTCGCAGAAAATCAAGCGCGGTATGGAATTGACCGCGCAAAAATGTGAGTTTACCGGTTCGGGTGTGCCACTCGGATATAAAATCGTTGACAAAAAATTCGCTATTAACAAAGATGAAGCACCCATCGTCAAGCGCATTTTTGAAATGTATCTCGCAGGCAAAACAATGGCAGATATTATTCGATATCTCAATGAAAACGGCGTTAAAACGAGCAAGGGTAATCCGTATAACAAAAATTCAATCCGGCGGATAATCACGAACCGTAAATATCTCGGCATTTATATTTACACAGACATTGAAGTGCCGGGTGGCATTCCGCAAATCATTGACAACACCATGTTTGAGCAAGCGCAAATCCTTATGGCGAAGAACAAGAAAGCTCCTGCACGAGCAAAGGCCATTCATGACCATTATTTACTCACCACGAAACTTGTTTGTGGTGAATGCAAATGCGCGCTTACCGGGTTTAGTGGTACTTCAAAGACATCGAAATTTTATCAATATTACGGTTGCGTGACACAACGCCGAAAGGGTAATTGCAACAAGAAAGCCGAGAGAAAGATGTATTTAGAAAATAAAGTCGTTGGCGAAATTGTGTCTGCTCTCACGAGCGATTATATTGATAACATTTCACAGAAAATTGCCGATTTATCCGTTAAAGAAGGTAACATCGGTGGTGTAAAACGGTTGAGAAAATTGCTCAAAGAAAACGAAACTGCCACGGCCAACCTAATCAAAGCGATTGAGTCCGGCAAAGCGGTGGAATTGTTTTCGTCGCAAATAGAGAAACGGCAGGCCGAACGCGCCGACCTTGAAAATCAGCTTATGCAGGAGCAAGCCGCTCGCCCGACACTCGAATTTGAAACCGTCAAATATTTCTTCGAGAAGTTTAGGCGCGGCGATGTCTACGCCCCTGTGTTCCGCAATTTCTTGATTGACACTCTCGTTGACAGAATCGAGGTTTACGGCGGCGAAAGCCCGCGACTTGAAATCTACTGTTACGCCTACGATATGCCGATAAAAAGTCCCTTAGCGCGCCCCGAAAGGGGTTCGTCTAAGGGACAATTGGTGGAGGCGGCGGGAGTTGAACCCGCGTCCGATAATATATCCATATGCGCTTCTCCGGGTGCAGACGGTTGTTTGCATTCCCTTGCTATGCCGCCATACCGTCAGGCTACAAAGCTTAGTAGATTCATCAATGCATGACGCGCGCAAATCTTAACGCATTCACGTTGGCCACTCAGTCACGCCTGAGTCCCGAGCCGTGGCACTCTCAGGTCAGACGGCGGCTAATTTAAGCCGCGACTAATTGATTATCGTTCTTTAATTTATAAAGATACCCGATTTTACATGGTCAGGCGCCATGACCCGCTACGCATAGTTCAATATCTCCGTCGAAGCCAAACTCGCCCCCTAGTCCAATAAGAGTATAGCACAATTCGGATAAAGTGTAAACAGGAAAAACTTCTCATACCTCATTATATTGCCAATAGCCCACATCGCCGTCGGCGTGGATGCTTGATAACGCAAAGCCGTTTTTCTCAAACGCGCGGATAGAAGTGTGGTTTTCAATATTTATCACAGCTTCAAACCGACGGCAATTGCTGTGCGGGATGATTTTTGCTGTACAATTGAGCAGTTCACGGATAACCTTCGTGCAATATCCACGATTGCGCAGTGCCGGATTGACAACAATGGGGTTGATGGTGATGGACAGCTCGCCGTGGCAGAGGATAAGTATGTAGGCGATGAGCTGTTCGCGCTCAATAATGACCTTGCAAAAACAGTTTTTGCCTATCTCATATTCGCCAGAGTCGACATAATATGCCCATTCCGCGCTAAGTGGAGATGGGCCGGCTGTCACGAATTGAACGGTGTCCTTGTTTGTTGACCAAGTGTCGATTTCATCCTCAAATGATGACACACCGTAGTCCAGCCATGTAAAATGCAACGTTATTCCCATGCCGTGACAATATACCCGCCCGTATTTGCGCTTGAAACGGTAAAGTCTAAATGCTCCGGAACGAATAATATACCATTTCTGGGTTTTTGATATGAAATATAAAATGCCTGATTTTCAAATGTGGTTGTATAGTTGCCGTGTTCTTGCAAAAACTCAATATATTCTTCTAAAACAAAACCATATTGCCCCATAATCCATGCGTGCACTCGCCCGACATAACGGAAATGCCATGGCTCATAAGGCACGTTCGTGATGTCGTGTTTGTCATAGGGATAGCGGAGAATAAGTCCGAATTGAGGGGCGTTTTCGGCAAGCCACTGCGCTTCTTGCGTACCGATCATCTCAGCAGTAGAGTTTGTGGACAAAATATCTGCAGCCAAGCCAAGCTGATGTTCGCTATGGCCGGGGCGCATGACATATGCGCTGTTTGCCGCGTTTTCATAGAGCCGACTCTGCTCATCATAGCTACGAAAACCGCTTGTAATAAAAAGATTATCAATATTAGCGCGCTCTGCTGCCTCAAAGAGGCGAAGCATAGCATGCATGGCAGTTTCGTGTATTTGTATATATGTCGCTCTTACAGGAATATCTGGCCAAGCGGTCACCAGTTGTGAATAATTTGTCATTGCGACCGCGCGATCGCGATTGACAAGTTTTAGATACTGTGTATCTGTGATTTCCGTGATGGGAACCTGCGCGGTAAAATGGGGGAATATGAAGTTGTCGAGTGTGTTTGTGGACGTTGCAGAATATGGGAAATGCGCTGTTGGGACACTGTCTGTGCTGCTGCGTGACCCGAAAGCGTGGCCTATCAAAAAGGTCGCGAATAATAGGGTGACGTAAAAAAATACCTTTAACGGCCGCCGTCGTTTCCGTCGCCGCCTCGTTTGATATTGTTGTCGAGAGTATGCCATTTATATGTTCCACCTTATTATTTCATAACAAAATCTATTCACTTGCCCGTCGTTTCCCGCAATGCATCCATAATTGCATCAACGTATAAAACCGTATTGTGCAATCACCTTTTAGGAGCCGATAAGCTTGACTGTGTATGCAAGGCGTTTATTATGTTTAGTGTACTATCGGTTAGCTTGTATATCTGGTGTGCCGCAATGAGTGAACGTAATTAGCCCCGTTCTTGCAGACGACGGTTGTCCTTTATCGCTCTGTTCATTTCACGTTTGGCGTCGCGCTCTGCCGCACTGCTGCGCTTGTCGTGCAAGTGCTTTCCTTTACAGATGGCAAGCTCCATTTTAATTTTGCCGCGCTCGTTGAGATATAGCGCCAATGGAATCAGCGTCATGCTGTCTTGTTGAGATTCTTTAGATAACTTAGCAATTTCACGTTTGTGCAACAGCAATTTCCGTACGCGTAGGGGGTCTTGATTAAATCGATTGCCTTGTTCGTATGGACTGATATGCAAGCCGCGTACGAAAGCTTCGTCGTCTCTGATAAAGACAAATGAGTCTTTTAAGTTTGCCTTGCCAAGACGTATGGATTTGACCTCAGTGCCAACGAGCGATAGACCGGCTTCATAGCGGTCAAGTACAAAGTAGTCATGGAAGGCTTTGCGGTTTTCACATAGTTTTTTCATAGAAATATTATACAGGCAGAGTAGGGGGCTTGTCAAGGCGAAACGTGGCGAGTTGCGCTGTATGCGTTAGGTTGTACGAATGAGGTTCTTTTTTTGTGGATGTCTTCATAGCTTGTATCACGATCAAGTGAAAGAGAGTGCACATATTATGGACAAAACAACGCCGTATACACAATCCGCCATTGTTTTGCCGCGCATTCTACGTGATGCTGCAGCACGACTGACAAATCACGATGCGGTGAATGCCGAAGAGTTCCGTTTGCGTGTGGGACAGGCATTGAGTGTCGTCGTAAATAACAAGGAAATCGCGCTGCCGGTAACGGTTGAACGGGAGCATTTAGAGTTACTGATCGAGACAGTTACGCGAGGATCATACTACGCTGTCAGTGAGCAGCTGCGCTGTGGATATGTCACTATTGAAGGTGGGCATCGCGTAGGATGGACAGGCACGGCGGTAGTAAAAGATGGAAATATTACGGCGTTGCGTGATTTTAGCGGTGCGTGCGTGCGAATTGCGCGGCAGGTTAAAGGCGTTGCGGGTTCATTGATGGCGGCATTATGTCCTGAGCAGAAGTTTGTCAGTACGCTGATTTTATCCCCTCCAGGTGCGGGGAAGACAACGCTGCTGCGCGACATTATCCGCATGATTAGCGGTGGCAGTGCCGTTTGTGCTGCCCATCGTGTCAGTCTCTGTGATGAGCGCGGTGAGGTGGCGGCATTGTGGCAAGGCAAACCTTGCTTTGATGTCGGCGCACGCACAGATGTCCTTAATGGTGGAACAAAGGCAGAAAATTTGCTTATGTTGTTGCGTTCAATGGCGCCGCAAGTCATCGCGCTTGATGAAATCACCGCGCCATCCGATGCCGAGGCGTTGCGGCAATGTGCTCATTGCGGTGTTGAGCTTTTAGCGACCGCGCATGCCAATAATGCGGCGCGTTTTTTTGCGCGGCCGGGGGGTAAGGCGTTGAAAGAACTGTTTAAGCGTGTTGTGTTGATTGACAGACAGAATGGGAAACGGCGATATAGCGTTCGTGATGAAGCGGAGGCATTGATATGTTGAGGATTATCGGAGCGTTGTTGCTCACGGGCGGAACAACTGCATTTGGATTGCAAGCAAGCGCGCAGTTGAGCAAGTGCGTGAGCGTTATTGCGGCGTGGCGTATGGCGGTGGAGCAGCTACAGGCGGAGATGAGCTGCCGTGTGCGTGCTTTGCCGGAGTTGGCGGCGCATTTAGCGGATAACGCACCGGCGATATTGCGCGGAGATTTTCAACGATTGGCGGATATGTTTGAACGGCCCAACGATGAACGGTATGCACAGATTTGGACACGTTGGGCGGAAGGGTTGCCGCTACACGCCGAAGAAAGCATTATTATCATCGAGTTGGGCCAACTGCTGGGACGGTACGAGCTAGACGGCCAGTTAGCGGCACTTGATAGTGTGGAGGCGCGCTTGGCGCAGATTGAGGAACGAGCACAAGTTCGTAAAGATAAATTGTCACGGCTGTATGCTGTGAGTGGGTTGTTGTGTGGGGCAGCTGCGGCAGTAATTTTGCTGTAAGGTTATTGTTTTTAACTGATGGTTAAAATGTGTTTCCTGTCAAGGGCTGGTTTTTTGTAGCGGTGTGCCGTATACTGTTATTAGAATTGGCTCGGAATAATATAAAAGGAGACCGCATTTTATGAGCATAGCCATTGGCGAAAACATCAAACGTTTGCGGAAAGCTAAGAACATTACGCAAGAAAAATTGGCGGAATACCTGAGCGTTTCAGCCCCGACAAGCAAAAAAAGGGTGGACTTTACTCCGCCGTCGTGGTATACTCATGCCGTGGGTAGAAACATTATCTACACCATACCACTTCGCCCACGGAAAGGTCGGTAGTTTATATTTTGTGCACATATATTAGGAGAGCGCAATGAGCAACAAAAATATGGTTGATGAACGCTTTGAACTTGCGGCTGTAATTTGCAGACTCGCCGAGCGTCCCGAATATAGTTCGCCCGATTTTAATGCATTCAACACGGACCATCATAAGGAAATTGCAAAAACATTTGCGCCTTATGCAAACCATGAGGCAATTGAATATGCAAAAAGAATGTCAAGCATTATTTGTTATGATAAGCCATTGCGTTTCGCTGTTCATATCAAAAAGGAATGTAACAGGTTTGATCTCATTGATGATATATCCTCTCTATATGGTGCTTGGACTCCTGACACAGCAACTGATTTTTTGAGGCTGTACAATCAGTTTTATGCTGACACAAACTATGTGGAATTTTTCAATAAGCACTTATTATTATTTGAAGAAGCGACAAAAGAGTTTGTAGACAGATTTTACAGTCACATTGATTTTGACTGGTTCGGCAAGTATCTTGACCCGTCAAATTTAAGGTGTATATTATCGCTATCGAGCGGAAACTATTTCGCGTCCGTAAACAACAAGATATTATATTGCTTAGTGCAAACAAATAATCGCGACCGTTTTGACGTTCCACCAATTGTCCATGAATACTGCCATGCGTTTGCTAATCCACTTGCTAAAAAGTGGTATAACGAAAATGCCGTATTCCAGAAATGGTGCGATGATTCCGTAGACTCTCTGAATATGCCATTTTACAACAACGGTATATATATGGCGTATGAGTATGTGACGAGAGCCTATAACGTCTTGTATGAAGTTGAACATGGAAGTGATTACAACGAGTGGATTGCGACTGTAAGAAATATGGAAACCAAAGACGGGTTTCCATACATGGAGCAAGTTTATAACATGATTATAGCGTTGAAGAAGTAATACCCAAAATAAGCACTTGATACCCTAGCGGCTAACCGCCGACCCACGCCGTGAGTAGGTATATTTTGAACAATAAATCCCGCAGGATAGGCAAGCCCTATTTTGTGGGATTTTGGCGTTTGTACAAAAAAGTCCTTGACAAGTGGTTGCAGGAATATGGAAAAGAACTCTTTTACCGAAGCGGGAAGATTCGCACAAAACTACTCTAACTCTCAAACCCGCTAAATAACTAACAAAATCAAAAGACGATGTATAAAGATAACAAGAGTTAGAGGCTAACAAAATAGCAAACAA
>WRAI01000019.1 GCA_009780275.1 Oscillospiraceae bacterium
CTAGGGATAGTAACTATCATTGCAAAGTTAAGGTTAATTTGCCGTTTTAGAGAATAATATGCGCCCCGCAGCTTGATGTTGCGGGGCGTTACTTATGTTATTGTAAATAAATCGTTTGGGGTGCAGTCCAATATTTTGCATAGCTTTTCAAGTGTTTATTAGCGATATAACACCTATATGGGATAGTTTTTCTATAAACTGTTGTACATCATTATAATTTGTTTTTTCGGAAAGAGCGTAAATATTTAATACGAAGCGTTGGGGTTTATTGTATTCATGCTTATTTCGGTCAATAATACAAAAATTAAGATTGTTAGGCGTATACTTAAAAGAGCCAATATGTTCAGGAACTAACTCAAATTCACCAGGATAAGCTGATAATATTCCCGCTATTTGAATAAGCAAAGCCAGCCTCAAAATATATCCAATTTGAGGATATGGAATTTGGTGTTACAAAAACAAACATAACAGTTGCATTTGCTAAACCTTCTTCAATTTTATGTACCCAGTTACGTCCAAAAGGTATACTTTGTCCATCGCTTGATTGAAAAATATCTAAAACACCACCTGTAATATCGTTCAATCTGTTTTTTAGAGCTGAAACCATAGAGCTATCCTTGCTTGAATGGCTAAAGAATACAACGGGTTTATTCATTACTACACCTCCATTTTAAATACCTTATCCTACTTATTTTTTATAGTAAACAAATCATTCGGTGTGCAGTTGAAAATGTCGCATAACTTTCCCATCATCTGAAAAGTTATCGATTTAGTTTCATTTTCAAGAAGTTTTGTTGCAAACCGATAGTCTGTTTCTAACTTCTTTACTAGCCAATATTTTGTGTTTCCGCTCTTATCCAACAAATGCTTTATATTCAATTCTATGTTCATTGTGTCCACCTTTCTATTATCATAATTTTACAGAAAAATGTACTACAATAAAACCGTATTGCAATACCCTTGATTGCAGCCTTGACAATTAGACAATCTTGCCGTATAATGCGATAAGGTGTAAAAACCTACATCAAAAACACGGAGGGACTACTTATGAACAGACTACTGGCAAGCGGGGACGGTAAATACCTTAGAAAGGGCGTTTTTTACTGGGTATTTATGCTTATCTTAGACATTATAGAAATTCGTGACCACATTATGCGTCTTGCTAGATTGCAACAGGAGGCAAAAGCATGAAACGGTTGAGATGTGCCTTAGTTGTAATGATTTGTGGGGCTTTGTTGATAGTGAATTTGTCAGCGTGTAGCGGTAACGCATATATACACAATAATAGTTGTCATTGGCGTGTAAGTGGCGGACATACGGGTCGAACACGGCAAATGACCACCGAAAGAGGAACAGAACGGTTTTATTGTCGGGAGTGCGTAGAAACGTGTCGGCGGTGTGGTGGACGTGCCACTACCCATCGTTACAATGCAATGGACTTTCATATATTCCTTTGTAGAGATTGTGCGGATTAGTTGGGGGTGTAGTATGAAATATTTGCGAAGTTTTATTTTTATCTTGGTATGTGCCATTCTGTTAGTTGGCTGTTCTGTTGATAATCAATCTAGCAGCAATGATAACAACCGCGAATACGAGTTTGTCATTGCAAGTGGTGGTGGATATAACATCGTGGCAAACTTATCTCCAGATATGGTTGGCGTTATTGACGATAATGGAAATTGGGTACATGAGCTTTCAACAAGTCACCCCTTTATTGTAGATGGTGCAATACAGATACCGCCTAGACATAACCGACCTGTCGTTGTTGCAGGTGGTGGGCAACCAACAGCTGAAATGCGCCGAGGTGTGCGGCAGTTAAATATACAAATGAGTTATAGGCACGCTGAGGGGGCTATCTTTGAAAAAGTAGAAAGGACATCAAACGTGCCAATAGTTGTTGGAAATCGCAGGTATTATAACTACCGCGTTATCCGCGAATATGACGCGAAGAGTAATACGTTGCGGTGATGGGCGCAAGCACTTCTAACTGCGCTATAAACGAATAGAATTGTAGAAAACAAAAAATATTAAGCCTAGAAATTATCGTTTCTAGGCTTAATGCTTTTAGTGGAAATCAAGGGTTGAATTTTCGGCTATTTTGCTGTATGATTATGTTAAATAGTGTAGAAAGAAAAGAGGTAGGTTTGAGAGAACAAGAAAATAAAACCATTGTACAAAAGATAAAGTCTTTTTTTAGGAAAGGGAAGAACAATATGACAACTCAAGCCATGATAGCAGAGGAACTTTATAATCTTCTTAACAATTTTGCTAAGAAAAAGTTTGACTTGCGTGTAAAACATATGACTTATAGTTTGCTAGAAAGTACTCTCTCGAAAGAGGAAGCTCGCAAAAAAGCAATAGAAATAGTGGCAGAAGACTTTGATTACTCAGAAGAAAATATTAATAAAAATTCTGAAAGAGACGTCAACTATTCACATTTAACAATAGAGTCCCTTTTTTCCAATGAAAGTCAAGAAGATTACAATTTTAGGTTTAACTCTGTATACAATAGCTGTATAGCAAGAGACTTTTCTAAAGATGATGCAGAAAGAATAGCAAGGGAAGTAACACCACGTTACAATACTGAAAAAACAAACAATGGCATTGATAGAGAAAGATAAAGCCTTAATTATCTAGTTGACTGAAAGGGTACTATACAAATGCTAAAATTGATAGAACGAAACATAACCGAACGGCATTGGGGAACAGTTATTAACATTACTATTTCTTTTTTATTGACGACTTGGTTTTTTGTTGCAAACCGTTTTGAAATAAATCTATTTTTGACTTTTTTTGTGTTATTTTTTCTTATAGCAATTCAGATTAGAGTAGCTATATTACAAAGACGCTATGCAAAAAACTATTCAAAACTTGAAGAAAAATATAAACACTTTATAAAGTGTTACGAATTTCTCAACGATGAATGCTTACTATACAGCCGTTGGGTGCAGAGTATCAATAAGATTAGAACTACTAATTTGGGAAACATCAACAAGTACATAAAATACGTAAATATACATGGCATACAGTATGAACAATCACCAATCATCACAGACCCTCAAGAACAACTTATAAAAATAAGAGATGAATTTGAGATAAGTGTGTTAGATTTATTTGGCAGAAGGGGTACAGCAGATGTAGAGACAACTCTAGCTTATAAAATACATTTTTTAGATGGTAGTTCTAGTGACTGGAAATCAATTGATGATACTTCTCACTCTACTGCGAAAACCTTTAATGACCTTGCCAATGACCCACGTAGCACATTTTATTCTGTATTAGTAAAAGAAGACCCTTTTGCGTTTCATCCTCGAAAAAAAGATGTTCTTCGCACTGATAGAGATGCAGCAAAAAAGTTAGGCAAAGAGGAAGGTAGATATTATAGGTCTGAATACGATAAAGCGGGCTACCCTGGCTCTATTATCTGCAAACATTTCGCAATCGTAAATAGTGACAACGTTAAAACAAAATATATTGAGGCCGTCGTTTCTCTTGCTACATTTAAAAATCCATTAATTTCAAAAGAAGATGGCGAGGAATTCACACGAAAATATGACTTGCTAAAACATGAAATAATAAGAAATCTTGAAAGAAAAATGGCAAACGAATTGGCACTTTTTTACATAGATAAAATTCACCCTTATCCTGCTCAAAGGCCACACCTTAGCATACAATAAATCTATGTTTATTTTGCTATCTGTTATATAAATTATCGTCCCAGAATAAATAATTACTAGATATTAGTTATTCTGGGAGTTGTTATATGCGAGCATTAAAATTCATAGCCTCAAACTCTTTGTATCTCATTTGGTTTGTACTATACTTCCTCATTGCAGGGCTTATGTTAGGCGGTACTCGTGATAGCTTTATTTGGGTGTCAATAATATACGGTGTATCTATTACAATCGCTCTATCGCCCATCGGCGAAGTAATACTGCAAATATCGGAAAACTGCCGAGAGCCGTCAACCGAGCAAGAGCGAGAATATTTGCTCCCGCTGTTTGAAGAAGTCTACGAAAACGCAATAGAAGTCAATCCGAAGTTGAACAAAGGCATAAAACTTTACATCATGGACGCAATGTATGTAAATGCTTTTGCTATGGGACGAAAAACTGTTGCCGTTACCAAAGGAGCAATAGAAACATTTACAGCGGACGAGTTAAAAGGCGTATTAGCCCATGAGTTGGGGCATATCACACATGGTCATACAAAGGCATTGTTGTTGTCTGTAATAGGCAACTTTTTCTTTACTGTGCTTGTGTGGATTTTTAGGGCAATATTGTTTGTAGTTCAAGTTGTTTCAGATATAGTAGCTGACCTTAATTATATAGGTGCTATATTTTCAATTTTCACGCTTATTGCAAGGGTGCTTGTTGATGTTAGCGTATTTGTGTTTATCAATTTAGGGCAAACGATACTTGCTTCAAATAGTAGATTTAATGAATTCCAAGCTGACAAATTTGCCCTTGATATTGGACATGGTCGGGAGCTGATTTCAGGGTTGTACCTTTTGCAGAAAATATCTATAAACAGAAAAATGAGTTGGTCGGAGCAATCGAAAGCGTCACACCCTCATATTGCGCACAGGATAGCTTATTTGGAGCGGTTGGAAAGTCAGCTTAATTAAATTTGCCTATCTGCGCCTCTAAGTGTACCCTTATTGAATGCCATTGTAAACCCTCATAAAAATAATGCCTTTGTATTCGAGGTATTATTTTTTTTGCCCTCTGTCGAGGCGTTGGGGTTGACAATGACATTCAATAAGGGTTGGCACATCATTACGCCGACAGGCGAAAATGAATCAAAGGAGAATAATACAATGTTAGTCTACAATGAGATGAAGTTAAGGGACTTCGAGTTTTGGGCAGGAGCCGTTGACAGAGTGAAAGAACTTACATGGGAACAGCTTGACACAATTGAAGCAATTTTAGAAGACATATACCCAAACGGAATTAACGAAACGCAGTTGAATGACCTCTTTTGGCACGACATGGACACCATATATGAGTGGCTGGGTCTTAACAAATTATAGAAACAAAAAGTCAAGGGCTTTCAATACCGAAAGTCCTTGACTTTTGATATGTTTTTTTGCGCGGTAAAAGTGGCAAAAAAACAATATTTGACAACATCGCACAAAATGTGTATAATGATTGCAGGACAGGGGGTTGAGCGGCTTTTTTTGAAGTCTGCCATCATCATCGCCTCGCGCTCAACCTCATCCATGGCGGCGATATCATCCTCATACCGCGCCGCCAACCGTGCCGCGACCTCTTTGGTCGTTAAATCGAGATGGGTGCGCATCATGGTTTTGAGTTCTTCAAGGTTATAGCGCGGGTTCATGGCGTGCAGCGCTGCCGCCAGTTGATCGGCATTTTCGTACCATTGCGTACTGAGCTGTGCGGCCTGGTTATTTTGCTTGTCGCGCAATGCTGTAATCAGCTGTGCGCCGATTTGCAAGTGTTGCGTTAGCAATTGTTCAACATCGCCCACCATCGCCGCATCAAAGTAGGGAGCAAAAATCGAGGCAATGTTACCCGGGTTTTCTAGCAATCGCGCCGTCGTGGCGGCCTCATCGTCAAGCCGTGCCGCAATGCTGACCAATAATAGCCGTGTCCAAAACACGTGCTGTGACCACGCCGTGCGCATGTCGAGTTGGAGTTGAGATATATTCAATGTTGGTGTCATTGTCTGCGGCGGCATGTCGTTTGGCTCAATGGAAAAATCGTTGGCGTTGATATCAATAGTACGTCCGATGGTAAGATTGTGCGGGTCAAGATTTTCATTCCGTGCTAAAATGGAGGCAACGGTGGTGTGGTACACTTGCGCCAGATGGTAGAGGTTATCACCCGGTCGAATGGTATGAGGTGTGGTACTGTTCATGCAAGCAACTCCTTATAGAAAAATCACTATCATGATATGCATCACTGTGACGCGTATTGCGCGTCCGCCCTTTATGTCCGCGCAATTCCTGTGTCTCGCGCCGCTTGTGCTACTGCTTGTGCTACTGCCGGCGCAACGCGGGTGTCAAACGGCGCGGGGATTATATAGTCGGAGCGGAGTTCGTTGTCGGGGATAATGTCGGAAATCGCTTTTGCGGCGGCGATTTTCATTTCGTCGTTGATGTCGCTTGCGCGGACGTCCAGTGCGCCGCGGAAAATACCGGGGAATGCCAGCACATTGTTGATTTGATTGGGGTGGTCACTGCGTCCTGTACCAATGACGGCACAGCCTGCCGCGATGGCGTCTTGTGGCTCAATTTCGGGTACAGGATTTGCCATGGCGAAGATAATCGGGTCAGCATTCATGCTGGCAACCATCTCTCGTGTTAACACATGCGGTGCCGATAACCCAACAAAAACATCTGCATTTTCGACAACATTATGTAAATTTCCACGCTTGTTTTCCAAATTGGAAATTTCGGAAATGGCCGCTTTTTCCCCGCTTAAATCGGCACGGCCGCTGTGAATTGCGCCTTTGGTGTCGCATAGAATAACCTTACGCAAACCCATGCTCATCAACAGCCGTGTCACAGCTATGCCCGCCGCGCCGGAGCCGTTGACGACTACAGACATATCAGATAAATTGCGCTTAGTCAGCCGCATGGCGTTTAGCATAGCGGCGACGGTGACCACCGCCGTGCCGTGTTGGTCGTCGTGGAAGATGGGAATGTCACAGGATTCTTTTAGCCTTCGCTCGATTTCAAAACAGCGCGGGGCGGATATATCTTCAAGGTTAATGCCACCGAAACTGCCGGCCAGCAGGGTGATGGTGCTTACAATTTCGTCGACACTCTTACTGCGAATGCAAAGTGGGAACGCATCAACGTCGGCGAATGCCTTAAACAAAGCGCATTTGCCCTCCATAACAGGCATGCCGGCTTCGGGGCCTATGTCGCCTAAGCCGAGTACCGCCGTGCCGTCAGTGACGACAGCGACCAAATTATGGCGACGAGTAAGTGTGTAAGATAAATTTACGTCCTCGGCAATTGCCAAACAGGGCGCAGCAACGCCGGGCGTATAGGCAACTGATAGTTCTTCTTTATCACTGACCGCCGCACGGCTGATGACTTCGATTTTACCCGCCCATTCGGCGTGTTTTTGCATGGCTTGTTGGTTGTAGTTCATAAATTTGCTCCTGCGATTGATTTAATGATTTAAAGTTTAAAATATTATACCATAAATAGCGCATACAGTGCAAATTTACATGCTGCTTGACGGCGGCTGCAATTTGGCGTAAAATAAAAGTATTAGAATGTAAATGTAGGGGGAGTTTCACTTGTTATTACTCGAAGAACACAAGCGCAGTTTGGATGGCCTGCGGCAGCCGTTGGAAGAATGGGTGGAAACGCTGAAGCTCGACGAGGTCACCGCACGTGCCGATGCGCTGGAAGAACAGAGCAATCAGCCGGGCTTTTGGGACGACCCGAATGCCGGGCAGAAAATTTTGCAGGAACTGAAAAAGCAGAAGGATATTATCAGCCGTGCCAAGGCGGTGCAGGGGCAGTATGAATCGTTACTGGAACTGTGCGAGCTGGCGTTGCTGGAAAATGATGAGTCGTTTGCCGAAGATTTGGGCGGTGATATTGCAAAACTATCTGAAGATATCGAAACCGCACGGCTGGAATTATTGCTAAGCGGCGAATACGACGATTGCGCGGCGATTTTAAGCTTCCATGCGGGTGCGGGCGGTACGGAGGCGCAGGACTGGAACGAGATGCTTGTGCGGATGTACATCCGTTGGGCGGAACGGCACGGGTTTAAGACCAAGTTGCTTGACAGCCTCGATGGCGACGGCGCGGGGCTGAAAAGTGCCAGCTTGCTCATTGAGGGCGAGCGGGCGTTTGGGTATCTCAAAAGTGAGATGGGCATTCATCGCTTGGTGCGCATTTCGCCGTTTGATTCATCGGGGCGGCGGCATACATCGTTTGCAGCGGTAGAAGTTATGCCCGACATTGAGAATGACGCCGATATTGTCATCCGTGACGAGGATATTCGCGTTGAAACACACCGTTCAAGCGGTGCGGGGGGGCAGAAAGTTAACAAAACTGACTCGGCCGTGCGTGTTACGCATATACCGACAGGCATTACCACAGCGTGTCAAACCGAGCGCAGTCAACACCAAAACAAAGATACGTGTATGCGTTTGCTGCGCGCAAAATTGGCGGAGATTAAAGAAAAAGAGCATTTGGATAAAATCGAGGACATCAAGGGTGTGCAGAAAGCCATTGAATGGGGTAGCCAGATTCGCAGCTATGTGTTTATGCCGTATACGTTGGTGAAAGACCATCGCACGAACTTTGAAAATGGCAACATTCAAGCCGTGATGGATGGGGACTTGGATGGGTTTATTCATGCGTATTTGAAGTCGTTGGTAGGGTAGTGCGTGATTTGCCGAACCCCATGTAGGGGCGAACATTTCCCTCATAGAGGGAGCCGGGGAATTTGGAGGAAATACATGACCATACGAACCATGACAATCGACGATTATGCGCCGATATACGCCCTATGGCGCAATACCCCGGGGATGGGGCTAAATGACCGCGATGATTCACGTGAGGGTATTGCCAAATATTTGGCGCGGAATCCCAATACTTGTTTTGTTGCCGAAATGGACGGTGAAATAATTGGCGCAATTTTGAGCGGACACGATGGACGCAGAGGGCGTATTTGCCATACGGCTGTGGCACAAAGCCATCAACGGCAAGGTGTCGGTGTATTGCTTGTTGATGCTGCGATGAACGCTTTACAGCGCGAGGGCATCAGCAAAGTTCTTTTGGTAGCATTTGCGAGAAACGAAAAGGGCAATACATTTTGGGAAAAACAGGGTTTTGCCGCGCGGGATGATTTGGTGTATCGTAATAAGGAACTTGTTGAATTGGTGAGGATTGATACGTAGTGTAATGCATGATTGGAGACACATATGTACAGCAACACAAATCGCGATGAAGCATACAAACACCGTTTGCTTGATTTTATCCGGCGCGAGTACGGCATTACCGTAACCGACATTGCGCCTGCCAAGCGTGGATTTTACGGCGAAACATGGAAAATAAACACGAAAAATACTCGGTGTTTTCTAAAATTGGTGTATGCCGTTGAACATAAGGAAGTTTACAAGCACAGCTTGCCAATCACCCAACATCTTTGCGACCACGGCATTGATTTTATCAGCCGAATTGTAAAGACGAAACATGGCGGCTTGTTTGCCGAATTTGACGGCGCAATCCTAGGCGTTTTCGTTTGGATTGACGGCGAGAATGCGCAAAATGAAGACACAAAACCTGTGGAATATCAACTGCTGGCAAAAGTGTATACCGTGCCGACCGATGGTTTGTGCATACCGCGCGAGGATTTTTCAAGCAGTGAGGTAGATTTGTTTTTCCGGCGCTGGCGTGCGCTTGGCCGCGAAGAAGTCCTTGCGCTGTTGGAGAAAAATCGCGATAAAATCGAGCATAGAGCCAAACGGTTAAAAGCGGCTGCAAAATTGTGTCAAGGCGATACAAGCGGCTTCGTTATCACGCACGGTGACGCAGGCGGGAATTTTCTCCAATCTTGTGACAGAAATTATATTGTTGATTGGGACGGTGTGCTGCTTGCGCCTCCTGAGCGTGATGCTTGGGTGTGCTGTCAATGGGATTGGGCGCGGGATGCGTTTTGTAATGCGTTGCAACAAAACGGCATTGATTACACGTTGCGTATCGAGCGGCTGGCATTTTATGCGTATTGGTACTTCTTTTTCTATCTAAATGCGTTTCTGGATTCGCGGGTGGAAGTTGGTATAATTGAAGAGTACATTGACGGTTGGATAGAGGGTAGTTTTCGTTATATAGATGAGCAAAAACTATAAAAGTTCGTTCGCCGGCTAATCCGCCGATAAAATAAAAAGGGGGTTCCCGTGCGACTTGTCGCGTGGGGGAATATCATGCCAATAATTCAAATTTTCGGAAAATCAAAGTGTTTTGACACCAAAAAGGCTGAGCGGTTCTTCAAAGAACGCGGCGTTAAAGTGCAGAACATCGACTTGCCGCGCTATGGCATTAGCCGCGGGGAGTTGCAATCTGTTGTTAAAGCGGTCGGCGGATTGGAAAAGTTGCTCAATGACAAACACCCCGATGCGGCAAACGTGAGCTATTTGGCGCACGAGGAAGATAAAATTGAGGCGTTGTTGGATTATCCGGCCTTGTTGCGTACGCCGATCGTGCGGAATGGGAAGATGGCAACGGTGGGTGTAAATATAGAAATATGGGGGACGTGGTTGTGACGGAGAAATTGGCTAGTCAGCTAAAATTCCTGGCTGCAGCAGATGGATTAAAATCAGTGCAGCGCCAAACGTGGTTGCTCGACAAAACACGACAGGAAAACAGTGCCGAGCACTCGTGGCACTTCGCCCTGATGGCTATGACGCTGTTTGAACATTGCGGCATTGAAGGCGTCGATCTCAACCGCGTCATAAAAATGGCAATTGTGCATGATTTAGTGGAAGTGTATGCCGGCGACGCCCCGGCTTTCGACAAATCCGCTCAAGTCGGTAAAGAAGCCAAAGAACAAGCCGCCGCCGACAAACTATTCGGTCTGCTCTCCGCCGCGCAAGCCGCCGAGTACCGAACCTTATGGGAGGAGTTCGACGCCATGCAAACTCCGGACGCCTTGTACGCCGCAGCCATTGATGTCCTGCAATCCTTTTACAATCAATACAACACCGGCGGCCCGGCCTGGATAAAATACCATGGCACTGTTGAACAAGCCTATAAACGCATGCTGCCTGTCAAAGCAGCGCTGCCCTCACTCTGGAATTATATCGAAGTCGCCATCGCTGATGCCACTGCAAAAGGCTGGCTGATTCCGTAGGGACGATATCTCAAAATACACATAAAAAGGCGGATTTCACCATGTCTCAAGACTGCACAGCCCCCGTACCAAAATACACTTTCCCTGAGCAATCCATGTTGCCCGAGGCGGCCGAGCAAATTGTGCGTGACGAGTCCATGCTCGACGGCAACGCCCGCCTAAATTTGGCGACTTTTGTCACAACGTGGATGGACGAGCGCGCCGACAAACTTTACGCCGAGGCGTATGATAAAAACGCCATCGATAAAGACGAATATCCCCAGACGGCGGCCATTGAGATGTATTGCTGGCGCATGCTGGCCGATCTTTGGCACGCGCCTAATCCGGAAATTGCCGTCGGTTGTTCGACTACCGGCTCATCTGAGGCGTGTATGTTAGGCGGACTGGCGCTTAAACGCCGCTGGCAAGAGCAGCGCCGTGTGGCGGGCAAGCCGGCGGACAAACCCAATCTCGTCATGAGCAGTGCCGTGCAAGTCTGTTGGGAAAAGTTCTGCAATTTTTTCGACATTGAACCGCGCTACGTGCCCATCAGTTGGGAGCATAAAGTACTTGATGGTCATGACTTAGCACGATACGTCGATGAAAATACCATTGGTGTGGTCGCTATCCTTGGCGTGACATACACCGGCATGTATGAGCCGGTCGAAAAAATCGCGGCAGTGCTGGATGATATTGAAGCGTCGACGGGGCTTGACATCAAAATCCATGTTGATGGTGCATCAGGTGCCATGATTGCGCCCTTTGCACAGCCCGAACTGGTTTGGGATTTTCGGCTGCCGCGCGTCGTATCTATCAACACATCGGGACACAAGTATGGGCTGGTTTACCCCGGTGTAGGCTGGATCGTTTGGCGTGATGCCGCTTTGCTGCCCGACAGCCTTGTCTTTAAAGTTGACTATCTGGGCGGCGATATGCCGACTTTCGCATTAAATTTTTCACGCCCTGGTGCGCAAATCCTGCTGCAATATTGGGCGTTTCTGCGCTACGGCTACGAAGGATATAAAGCTGTGCAAGATGAAACGATGCGCGTCGCGCAATACCTGGCCAATGAAATTGCCGGTATTGGCCCGTTCACGCTTTGGAATGACGCGTCGGATATTCCCGTTTTTGCATGGATGCTGAAATCAGATCCGGCGCGCAATTGGACACTGTACGATTTATCCGACCGCCTGCGTATGAAAGGCTGGCAAGTGCCCGCCTACCCCATGCCCGACGGCTTGACTGATATCACTGTCCAGCGCATTGTCGTGCGTAACGGGCTGAGCATGGACTTAGCGGGGCGGTTGATTGACGACATCCGTGCCCACGTCGCGCACCTAGAAGAAACAAATGTAAAAACGTCCGCCCGCCCCAATGCGGTATTCCATCATTAAACCTGCTCTTCCCTAACAGCCGCTGCCTGCGGCTCTTCCATCAATGCTGCCATCAACCTCTTACGGAAAATCAAAGCCACCGCCAGTGCGACCGCCACAACCGCACCCATCACAATGGCTGTCGTATAGCTGCCCTGTGAAATACGGTCGCCTAGAAATACATAGAAAACCGCGGAAGGCACACTGCCCGCCACAACCGCGATAATATATTTCCACAATATAATTTTGGTCTCAGCAAACAAGTATGGCCCGACACTCGAAACCCAAGGCAGTAAGGTTAGCAAAAATGCTGCAAACTCAGGGCGTTTGATGGTTCTGTGTGACTTTTTCAGCTTATTCTTAGGCGTCTTTTTAGCCTTGATCAGCCCGTCGAATTGACGAACCGAAACCACAACGAACATATTCCCCAACGCCACTCCGGCAAGAAAGATAAACGGCCCAAAAAAAATACCATAACTTAATCCGGTCAGCACTCCGACTGCCGGCGCCGGAATAATTGGTACAATAACTTGCAACGCCGCCAACCCAATCAAAGCGGGAACGCCCCGCCACCCAAAAGATTGCACCGTTGTCACAAGCGTTGTTTCGTCATCGGTATGGGTGATAATACCCCGAATAAGGGGAAACAATTGTACCACCATGGCAAGCAAGAGACAAAAAAACACCACCATAGCGACTGCGATTAAAGCCTTGTGCATCTTCATAGCTATACTCCTGTGAAGGCGTTGGTATCCGTGCTTAGGAAACTGTGTCCTCTTTGACTTTAACTGCTGTATAAACAATGACAGCCAATGCCGCGCCGATGAGTGGGGCGGCAATAAACACCCAAAGGTCGTTCAATGCTGTGCCGCCTGCGAAAAGCGCCGGGCCGATGCTGCGGGCCGGGTTGACAGATGTGCCTGTCAACGGAATGCCTACGATATGCACAAAGGTAAGGGTCAAGCCGATAACGATACCGGCAACCGCGCCTTTGGATTTGTCGGCAGTCACGCCGAGGATAACCAACACGAAAATGAAGGTGAGAATCACCTCGATAAGAAACGCGCCGCCAATGCCGCCGGCATTGGCCGTAAGATTTGAACCGAGATTTCCGGTATGGTCTATGTTTGCAATATTAGACATCACGTACAACAGCCCCGCACCGATGGTCGCGCCGAAAATTTGCGAGATAACATAGCCGCAAAAATCGGATAAGCTAATGCGCTTGTCTAACAATGCACCTAATGAAACAGCGGGATTGATGTGGCAGCCTGATACGCCGCCGATGACGTATGCCATTGCCACAATAGAAAGGCCAAATGCGAGTGCAACCGCTAAATGTCCGCCACTGACATCTGCACCCAAGAATACCGCGCTGCCGCAGCCCATGAAGACCAAGACCATTGTACCAACGATTTCCGATATGTACTTTTTATTCGTATTACTTGACATAGTGACTGCTCCTTTGCTGATTATTTTGACGCAATTATACCATGACAGGTTTACAAAAGCAAGTTTTTCCTCTGACACGCGTGTTTTGCTCGTTGGCGCAATATTGCCAAATAAATTTTGCGAAAAAAAGCAGAAAATAAACAGGAGATTTGTCGCTCCGTCGGGTATAAAGAATAATAGGGGATAGAAAGTGGGGGATGGCCATGCAGTGCCGAATTGAACAGCAGAATCGTGAGCGAAACACTTTGTCACGTTATGCGGCGTATAGTGATGTCTGTGATGTGCGTACCATGCCCGAAGAACCATGTCCGACGCGGACTTGTTTTCAGCGCGATATTGACCGTATTACGCACAGCAAAGCGTTTCGCCGCCTGATGCACAAGACGCAGATGTTTCTCAAACCAGAAGGAGACCATTATCGTACACGGTTGACGCATACATTGGAAGTGGCGCGGATTGCGCGGACAATGGCGCGGGCATTGCGGCTCAATGAAGACTTGGCTGAAGCGATTGCGCTGGGGCATGACCTGGGTCATACGCCATTTGGGCATACCGGTGAGGATATTCTCAACGAAGTGATGCCCGGCGGGTTTACGCACAATGCCCAGAGTTTACGAGTTGTTGAAGTGCTGGAAAAGGACGGACAGGGCTTAAACTTGACCGAGGTGGTACGCAATGGCATTCAGCACCATTCAGGCGGCACGCCGCCTGTAACGCTGGAAGGGCGGCTGGTACATAAAGCCGACAGGATTGCTTATATCAACCATGATATTGATGATGCATTGCGCGGCGGGCTGCTAAAACCCTCTGATTTGCCGGGTAACTGCATTGCGGTGCTGGGCGACAGCCACAGTACACGCATTAACACGCTGATTTCTGATGTCATTGAGAACAGCTTTGACAAGTCTAATATTCTTATGTCGCCGCGGGTTGAAACGGCGATGTTGGACTTGCGGCAATTTTTATTCGACAATGTGTATCTCGAATCGGCGGCCAAAGACGAAAATGCTAAGGCGCAGTCGTTGGTAAAGTTGCTGTTTAATTACTATATCGACCGTCCCGAAGTACTGCCCGATGAGTATGACAAATCCGATGTCAGCCGTGGGGCGTGCGATTATATTGCGGGGATGACCGACCAGTTTGCTGTTAGTACGTTTAGGATGTTATTTGAGCCGCAAGGATGGGAGGCGTAGGGCAAGTTAGTAACTAGCAATGGGTAATGTCGTGCGTAGCACGTGGCACAGTAACGAATGTTTTCTAAAACGAAGTAGGAGGCAACATGAAAAAAATAATTAGCATTTTGATAGTTGCCTTGCTGTTTACGGGAACTGTTGGAGTAAGCGCGTTGCAGCCGCCTACATGGTTCACGCTTCGCGTACGGGTGGTCAACGAGTTCGGTGAGCCTATGGAAGGCGTACAGTTCCATGCGTATGGGTTCGACCAGCTTGAAAGTTTTTTTAATTTTGAACAAGGAGAAGATAGATTGATTGTCGGAGCAACACCGATGGCTGACCGCGAGGGCAACGCTGTGATTTTGTCCTCTGACAATGGCGGCTATGTATACCATCGCTTTATGATGCCGTTTGGTGGAAATAATGCATACTTTGTATTACGTATGGTTAGTGCCGCCGATGGGCATCGTCGAAATGAATTACACACGATGTATATTAGCCGGCGCGAAGATTTTGTTGGTAGTATGCCATGGACGGTGGAAAGACAAATCGTACTGATTGGCACTAACCCACATACAAGTGATGCCGGTGTGGCGATGATTGTGGCCGTTGGTTTGTCAGGACTCGCAGGGATAGGTGTCTTGTTGATGAAAAGGGGGTGTAGGCTATGATGTTTCCTCCTGCATTCCTCGATGAGGTCACCTTCAAGACTGATATTGTCGAGCTGATTAGCGGTTACACGACCTTGAAAAGCCAAGGCGGGCGCTGGATCGGGCTTTGCCCGTTTCACAATGAGAAGACGCCGTCGTTTAACGTTACGCCGGAGAAGCAGGCTTACTATTGCTTCGGTTGTGGCGCGGGCGGTGGGGTTGTGCAGTTTGTGCAGAATGTCGAGAATCTCAGCTTTCAAGAGGCGATTGCCTTTTTGGCTTCGCGTGTCGGATTGGTGCTGCCTGAACACACGTACGATGATCGTCACAAGCTGATTACAAGGTTGCTTGATATTCATCGTGAGGCAGCGCGTTGGTTCCATGAGCAGCTGAGAGTCCACCAAAGTGCGGCCGATTATTTGCAGCGGCGTCGGTTATCGCCTGCTATTGTCAAGCGATTTGGTGTCGGTTACGCGCCCGACAGCTGGGACGCGTTGCTCAAATTCTTGACAGCCAAAGGGTACAGTAAGGATGATTTGCTCAAAGCCGGATTGATTGCCAAGAACCAAAAGGGCGGCTATTACGATAAGTTTCGGCACCGCATTATGTTCCCGATTTTGGACGTTCGTAAGCGGGTGATTGCTTTTGGCGGGCGGGCGATTGGTGCAGAGGCGGTGAAATATCTCAACTCGCCGGAAACGCCGATTTTCTCCAAAAGCCGTGAGCTATATGCCTTGCATGAGGCAAAAGCCACTAAGGGTGGACGGATTATTTTGACCGAAGGGTATCTCGATACGCTGGCGTTGTACCAGGCCGGGTTTGATTGCGCGGTTGCCAGCCTCGGCACAGCGTTTACGGCGCACCACGCCGCTATGATTGCGCGGTATGCAAAGGAGGCTGTCATTGCCTTTGACAGCGATGAGGCCGGCAAAAAAGCCGCTGCCCGTGCCGCACCCATTCTGCAAATGGCGGGGCTGAATGTGCGTGTGCTGTCGTTACAGGGGGCGAAAGATCCCGATGAGTTTATTCAGCTCAAAGGGCGGGATGCTTTCGCGCGGCTACTTGACCATGCACAGACGCATGCCGACCATTCGCTGGCCGAGATTGCAATGCGACACGATTTAGAGACCGATGCGGGACGTGTGGCATTTTTGAAAGATGCCGTTGCCTTTATTGCCTTGTTGGCCAGCCCCATTGAGCGCGAAGTATACACCGGGCGAGCGGCCGAGCTGGCCAAAGTCAACCATCAGGTAGTGGCAGCTGAAGTTGAGCGCATGTTGGGCAAGCGGCGCAAGCAAGAAACGAGGCAGTCATTGCGCACCGTCGGTGGCAATACACACGGTGCAAAGGCAAAATTGTTCAGTGCTGAGGAAGATTTGTTGCGCTTGCTGTTGACTGACCCCACATTGTGGGATAAGCTACCGCCCGACTTCAATGAGGACAAGCTGTCCGACCCGTTTGCAAAAGACATTTTCGCGCGGTTAAAGCAAACACGCGGCGGGGTGTCGACGCTTGACTTAACGCAAGAGCAGTCGGGCAAGTTGGGGAAACTGTTGCAAAAACCATCGGCCGCCGCACCGCAGGCAATCAAGGACTGCTTGACTATTATAGAAACGCAAAGCGGCATCGCGGAAGCAGAGGGCGACGATAAGGTTGCCATTTTGCTTGAACGCCGACGGCAACAGAATTGAACATTTTTCGAACCGAGAGCGGCGTGGTTGCGTCGATGAGTGCAGGACATTCATATTAGGTGGTATAGATAATGATTAGTTTAAGAAAAATATTGAATGATGATATGCTTGATGAATGTCTTACCCTTCAAGTGAAAGAAGAGCAAAGAAAACATTGCGCCAATAATATGCGCTCGTTAGCCGAGGCATGGCTGCATGATTCAATTTTTCGCCCATTTTGTATTTATAAAGATGAAGTAATGGTTGGGTTTGTAATGCTCGAATATGATGAGGCAGAGAAAGAATGTGGAATATGGAGAATCATGATTGACGAAAAATATCAAGGAATGGGATATGGAAAAGGTGCGATGAACATTGTTTTGGAATATATTAGAAGTAATCCCATATTTGAAATTATATATTTGCATGTAAAGCCTGATAATGGCATTGCGATAAAACTGTATGAGGAATTGGGCTTTTTTATTGCAGGCGAAACAGATGAAAATGGCGAGCTTCCAATGGTATTGAAGCGCACAGTATAAGCATTTTCTGCACCGTTGCTAATCGCAGCAGATGAATATGATTAACACAAAAAGTCACGGACGTGCAAGGCGCGCCGCCAAAGAAAGGAACATCATCATGACAGAACAAGAGAAAAACATTGGACAAATAGCCGAAACGCAAAAAGGTAAAAGTGAGCTGGAAAAGCAGCTTGACGCGCTGGAAGGACTGCTCGAATTAGGGAAGAAAAAAGGCGGTAAACTGGAAAATGAAGAGATTGCCAATGCGCTGGAAGATGTAACTGTTGAGCCCGAGCAAGTCGATGATTTGTTCGAGAGCTTAGAAAAAGGCGGCATTGATGTCAATCTAGAAGAAGCGACGCTGGAAATTGAGTCGCTTGAACCGCTCGAATTGCCTGTTATGGAACTGGAAGAGCCGCCGGAAGGCGTGCCTTTGATGCCGGTTGACGAGGAAGTTTCGCCTGAGGAACTGGCAAATCCCGAGTTGTTAGCCGAGAATTTTTCGCTCGATGATCCGGTGCGGATGTACCTCAAAGAAATCGGTAAAGTGCCGCTGTTGAGCGGCGATGAAGAGGTTGATTTGGCGCGGCGTATGATGGAAGGTGACGAGAAGGCTAAAATGCAGTTGGCTGAGGCCAATTTGCGTTTGGTCGTCAGCATTGCCAAACGCTATGGCGGGCGCGGAATGCTGTTCCTTGATTTGATTCAAGAGGGCAATTTGGGCTTGATTAAGGCCGTTGAGAAGTTCGACTACACTAAGGGCTACAAATTTTCAACCTACGCGACGTGGTGGATTCGGCAAGCAATTACGCGTGCCATTGCCGACCAGGCGCGGACGATACGCATTCCCGTGCATATGGTGGAGACGATTAATCGCTTGATTCGTGTATCGCGGCAGTTGCTGCAGGAGTATGGGCGTGACCCGACAGCTGAGGAGATTGCTGTTGAGATGGGCATTACCATTGAAAAAGTGCATGAGATTATGAAAATTGCGCAGGAACCGGTATCTTTGGAAACACCGATTGGTGAGGAAGAGGATAGTCATTTGGGCGACTTTATTCCCGATGAGGGCGCCAGTGAGCCATCAGAGGCAGCAAGCTATACGCTGCTGAAAGAGCAGCTGATAGATGTGTTGGAAACGCTGACGGCACGGGAGGCAAAGGTGCTGAAGCTGCGGTTCGGCATTGAGGACGGGCGCGCGAGAACGCTGGAAGAAGTAGGGCGCGAGTTTAACGTCACACGCGAACGCATTCGGCAAATCGAGGCCAAAGCGCTGCGGAAATTGCGGCACCCGAGCCGGAGCAAGAAGTTGAGGGACTACTTGAATTAGCGAGTCGATTGTAGTTACGGCGCAGGAAAGTGCTTTGGAAGGGATTTTATGTTTAAGCGAGTACTTACGGCATGTGATGGTGTTGGCAATGGTGTTCCAGTGGACATATAGTTTGACAAGTTTTGATTTATCAAACTGGGACACAAGCAATGTAACATACATGTTTGGCATGTTTAACGGTGCGACAAACTTGTGAGAGCAATATATATGGGTGGGGTGTTCAACTCCTGGATGGCATATGGCAGAACATGGGTCGTGGGTCTGCAATCAATCCGTGGGGTGAGTTTATTTTCACGGCGGATGAACTGATGGAAAATTACGATGGCATGGCCATGGCAGGTACATGGATACGCGACGCCATTCCGCCCAACGACCGGGCATATGATTACATTGAACGCGCTTTTGACTTAGGTTTGCTATCCCAACGCTCTCAACGTGTGCTGAATACGTCTTGGCGTGAGGGCATTTCACGCCTGCGCGGTTTATCGAGGTATACACGGGCGAGAATATTGAAGACTTCGTGGCGTCAAGCGACCCGGATAGCTTATATGAGGTGTTGTTTCCCGCGGCTGTTACGGCGCAACTCATGCCGACACATAGGTGCGGCAGTGAGCGGCCAGGCATGAAGCCGATAAAGACAAAAAATATAGGGGGTGAACATCGTTTGCCCTCTTGCTTTGTCAGCCTATCTGTGATATACTTTATTTCAAAATTTAGGAAAGGGCGTGCATATCATGCGGTATTTATCTAAGACAACTGTGGAATTGGCCGTTGTGCAAATGATGGTGTTTTCCCTGATGCCGCCCGGCGGCATGGGATATAATTAAGATATAACGGGCAGACTGGTCTGTCCTTACATAACATACAAAAATATTATTTTTATGAAAACAAGGAGAATATAACTGTGAATAAAAACTATAAATTTGAGACGCTGCAGTTGCACGTGGGGCAAGAGGCGCCAGATTCGGCGACTGACGCGCGTGCTGTGCCGATTTATGCGACGACATCATATGTATTCAAAGACTGTGCGCAAGCCGCAGGGCGGTTTGGCTTATCTGAACCGGGCAACATTTATACCAGGCTGATGAATCCCACATCGGATGTATTTGAAAAACGCGTAGCGGCGTTAGAGGGCGGTGTGGCCGCGTTGGCGACGGCATCGGGCGCGGCAGCGGTGACGTATGCTATTCAAAACATTGCAGCGTCGGGAGACAATATCGTATCGGATAACCGCTTGTACGGTGGCACGTATAACTTGCTTGCGCACACGCTGCCGACATTCGGCATTGATACGACGTTTGTTGACGGCAGTAGGCCGGAAAACTTTGAGGCAGCTATCAACGATAAAACAAAAGCGATTTTTATCGAAACACTGGGCAATCCAAACTGTACCATTGTCGATGTGGCGGCGGTTGCCGACATTGCGCATAGGCATGGCATACCGCTGATTGTCGATAACACATTTGCTACGCCGTATGCGTTTCGTCCTATAGAGCATGGTGCCGATATCGTTGTTCACTCGGCAACGAAGTTTATTGGCGGGCATGGCTCAGTGATTGGCGGTATCATCGTCGATTCGGGCAAGTTTGACTGGGCGGCGAACGATAAATTCCCCGGATTGTCGCAACCCAATCCAAGTTATCACGGTGTCGTATTGGCTGAAGCTGTCGGTAATCTCGCTTATATCATCAAAATTCGTGTCACTTTATTGCGGGACACCGGTGCAACGATTAGTCCGTTCCACTCATTCCTGTTCCTGCAAGGGCTGGAAACGCTGTCGTTACGGGTTGAACGGCATACTGAAAACGCACTGAAAGTGGTTGACTATTTGGCTAACCATCCGCAGGTGGAGGCTGTTAATCATCCTGCCATCACAACACATTCCGACCATGCGTTATATAACAAATACTTTCCGAATGGCACGGGGTCAATCTTTACGTTTGAAATCAAGGGTGATGCTGAGCGTGCCAAAGCCTTTATTGACAGCTTGGAGTTATTCTCGCTGCTTGCCAATGTCGCCGACGCAAAGTCGCTTGTTATCCACCCGGCCAGCACGACGCACTCACAGTTGAATGAAGCTGAATTGCTGGAACAAGGCATTAAACCCAATGCTATTCGATTGTCGATTGGAACTGAGCATATTGATGATATTATTGGAGATTTGAGGCAGGCGTTTGAGGCTGTAGCGGGCTAGTTTAGGAATAGAAGCCCGTCTGTTATCTTTTGTTCCGGCATTGTAAAAAGTATTTTAAAACGGTAGCGGCAGTCGATGATTGCCGCTACTTGTCATTTATTTGTTTTCGTGCTATAATGGTGCAAAATTCGCGTAAGGCGGTGTAAATATGACAAAACCAACCCTAGTGATTATGGCGGCCGGGATGGGCAGCCGGTTTGGTGGCTTGAAGCAAATTGAGCCAGTGGGCAAGCACGATGAATTATTGATGGAATACGCTGTATATGATGCAATACAGGCTGGATTCGGCAAAGTTCTATTTGTTATTAAAGAGGAAATGCTGGACGACTTCAAAGAAAATGTCGGTGCCAGGATCGCTGAGCATATTGACGTTGATTATTGTTTCCAGTGCAATGACAATTTGCCCGATGGCTTTGCCTATCCTGATGGGCGACAAAAGCCTTGGGGGACAGGGCATGCTGTGGTGAGTTGCCTTGGCAGCATTTCAACGCCGTTCTGCGTCATCAATGCTGATGATTTTTATGGGCGCGATGCTTTTATGACAGTAGCGAAGTTTTTAGCGACTATGGACAAGGCACAATCGCCGTTGCAAAGCTGCCTTATCGGCTATCAGGCGCAAAATACTATGACGGAGTACGGCTCGGTATCACGAGCATGTTGTGAGATGGACGCTGACGGCAATCTTATCTCGTTGACTGAGCGCACTGAGTTGCAAATGCGTGACGGGCGGCTGCATGACAATATCACAGGCGAAGACTTGGATGCTGATACGCCGGTGTCGGTGACGATGTTTGGTCTGCCGCCGGAAATTCTGCCATTGCTGTGGCAGGAGTTTGAGGCGTTGTTGCAAGCACATAAGGATGACTTATCAAACGTTGAATTTTACCTGCCGACAGCAATTGACGCATTGCTTAAAAAAGGAAAGCTTAAAATGAAAGTCGTGCCGACTGAGAGTCGTTGGTATGGGTTTACCTATCGTGAAGATCGCGAGAAAGTTGTGGCAGCGTTGTCGGCGATGACGGAGAGTGGTGCGTATTTAACGCCGTTGTGGGAATGATGCGTGCAAATTATTCATTGGGTTCGCTTTGCTCTACGCCGGGCAACAGTGTTAGCGGCGGGTCTTGACCGTTGATGTAAATAGTTTCAGCTTGGCGTTGAATCATTTGCAATGACTCAATGGTGTCAGTGATATGGTTAAAGAGCATGTGATAGAGCTTTTGATAATCGGGCATGGAAAAGCCTCCAATCGTTCGGGCATAGTATGGGTGAATGTAACTTTTATTATACAGTGGTGTCACCTTGTTGTCAATGTGGACATAATTTCTCGCTTTGTTGCTATCATATTGCCATAAAGACAATATGATAGGAGCGATAGCATGCCATCAAAATTGCCGCATTACGCGTTGCGCATCCCGAAGCAGACCATGGATAAACTGAAATACATTGCTGAATATCATGGTCGCTCGGCAAATAAGGAAATTGAGCAATTGATTCTGAAACACATCGCCGATTTTGAAGAAGAGAACGGCACGATTGCATAAAATCCCTCACACCACAATATGTTTTTTGGTGTCACTGTTTACGCGCATTTTGGCACGCAAAAAATGCCTCGATGATAAAGTCAATCGGGGCTTTACAAATTCACAGTAAACGGCTATACTGTTTGTGGATTTTGCCTCGCGAAAAAGCGAGGAAAAGAAAGGAAAACTTTTATGCAGACACCTATTGCCATCCAGCTATATTCGCTACGCTCGGTTATTCACGATGACTTCCTAGGGACGCTTCGCAAGGTCAAAGAGGCTGGTTATGATGCTGTGGAATTTGCCGGCGAGTTCGGCGGGCGCACTGCAATGCAGTTGAAACAGGAATTGAAAGACATTGGACTGACGCCGTTGTCCACGCATTTTCAAATTCAGCGATTTGATGAGGAACTGGAAAGCTTCGCGGCGTTTTGCAAAGAGTTAGGGATGCCGTTTGCCAATTGCTCAGGGTCAACGGTGGAGAGCTGTGAGCGCGTGGAAGAAGCCCGTGAAAAACTGATTGGGGCGACGATGCATTTTGCTAAGCTTGGCATTGAGTTTGGCTACCACAATCATTGGGCGGAATTTGAGGTGCGCAACGACCAGTACATTCAGGAAACGCTGTTGCGCCCGTCAATTCGTGCCACGATGCGCGCGCAGTTTGATACGGCATGGGTGCGTTACTATGATATTGACCCTGCGGCATATATGCGGCAGTGGGGCAATCGGATGACGCCGCCGCATTTCAAGGATTTGAACGCCAATTATAAGGAAATTGACCCGGCAGAGAATTGCGTAGAAGTTGGCAACGGCATTATTGACTTTGAAGCCGTTGTGGCAGCGATGCGTGATATGGGCGTACTGCACCGCGGTATTATTGTTGAGCGCGAAAGCTTTGACAAGGACATTTTTGAATCGATTGCGATTGACGCGGCGAATATCCGAAAGTTTGTTGGTGCTTAAGGGCTTATTCAAGTCGGAAACAAGTTACGCAAGCTGTAACTTTACGCTGGGCAGATATTTATCTACGAAGGACATAAAAGTCTCGTAGATGAGATTCTGCCCTTTTTCGTTGGGGTGTATGCCATCGTTACAGAGTAGGTCTTGGTAATCGCCGTAATCTAAAAAGGCTGAACGTATATCGACGACACGGCAATTGTTGTCCATAGCTAAGTTTGAAATTTCCAGCGAGTACCGCTCATGGTGTCGGTAGATAAGGTGCGAATCCCCGAGGAATTGCAATATGTTTTCTCTTGACAGCCCATTGCGGCATATCCAGCTTAGATACCGTTCGTGGTGGAGTGGGGGCAGCGTTGTCAGCAACGGAATTGTGCCGTGCGATACAAGAGCATCGATAATGTCTTGAAGTTGTGCGGAGAATTGTGTGATGGTGGTCTTGGGCGTGTGGTCGAGTTCGGGTTGGGCGGCGATGGCGTCCCAAGGCATATCGCAGTCATTGCCGCCGTATTCGAGAATAGCGACATCACAGGGCTCGCCCTTGTTTAAGTGCTGCATGAGGCGCTGCTTGCCTTTTGTGACGCTGTATCCGAATTTGGAAAAGTTCTTGATGGTGACGTTGAGTGCATCGGAGCACAGTGTGACGGCATTTTCTTTCAAGACACGGTAACGTCCGGCGATGTCGTCGAGCATGACGCCCAAGAATACTGAGTCACCCCATACGCCGACATTTAATTGCTCTTTTTTAGGCAGTTCGGCGCGCAACGCTTGTAGACTGTTGATGATTTTCATATGCTGCCACCTTTCTCTAATTTCATTATAACCAAAGTATATCACATATCTTCAGAAATTGCAAAAAAAGACAGCCGTATGGCTGTCTTTTTGAAGTATGAGTGAATTACGCTCTGTCCACTTTTGCCATGTGCTGAATCAAATCAAGCACTTTGCTGGAATAGCCCCACTCGTTGTCGTACCATGAAACCAGTTTAACAAACGTATCTGTCAACGCAATACCGGCTTTGGCATCGAAAATCGAAGTACGCGCATCGCCGATGAAGTCCGACGATACAACCATATCTTCGGTGTAGCCCAAAACGCCTTTGTATTCGCCTTCCGACGCAGCTCTGATTGTCGCACAGATGTCTTCATAGGTTGCAGGCTTTGCTAAGTTTACGGTCAAGTCAACGACACTTACATTCAGTGTCGGGACGCGCATAGCCATGCCTGTCAGCTTGCCTTTGAGCTCGGGAATGACAACGCCGACAGCTTTTGCCGCGCCGGTGGAGCTGGGGATGATATTGCCGCTGGCTGCACGGCCGCCGCGCCAGTCTTTTTTCGACGGTGCGTCAACCACCATTTGTGTGTTGGTGGCGGCGTGTACCGTTGTCATCAAGCCGTCTACGATACCGTACTTGTCGTTGATAACTTTTGCCAACGGAGCAAGGCAGTTGGTGGTGCAGGATGCGTTAGAAACAAAGCTCATATCTTTGGTGTATTTGTCGTGGTTTACGCCCATAACAAACATCGGCGTATCGTCTTTCGACGGACCGGTGTAAACAACTTTTTTCGCGCCGCCGTCAATGTGGCCTTGCGCTTTGTCTTTGGAGTGGAAAATGCCTGTTGCGTCAACAACGTATTCAACGTTGTTTGCGCCCCACGGAATATTTTTTGGGTCCATTTCGGCAAAGAAGAGAATCTTTTTGCCGTCAACAATCAGCGCGTCATCGGTATATTCGACGCTGCCCTCGTAACGACCGTGTACCGTGTCGTATTTGAGCATATAGGCGAGGTAGTCAGGCGACATAAAGGGGTCGTTGATTGCTACGAAGTTGATGTTCGGATTGTTCAATCCGGCGCGAAAGCTGAGACGGCCGATACGGCCGAATCCGTTGATGCCAACGTTAATCATTGGTATTTCCTCCTAGTATTATAGATGTTGTTCGATGGCTATTATAGCGCATTTTTTTTGGCTTGTCAAACCTTAGTCGCTATGGTATACTGTTGTCAATTATTACCTTATGAAGGAGGGGTTTCTTGTGAAAAGAAAACTATCAATTGTTGTGGCAGTGGCTATGCTGCTGGCGATGCTGCCCGTGGGGGCAGTGGCCCGGACGGAGAGAGAACCGCGTATGAGGCAGGTGGCGCAAGCGCTGTCGTCGGAAGAAGTGCTGTTTGATATTTTTGATGTGCCGACGGGTGCGTGGAGTGCTTATGATGTAACCATTACCAACACCGGCGGGGTATATACTTTTTTTAATGCGCCGGATGGCGGACACATGGCAGCTCAATTATGGCATTGGGATTTAGGGTGGTTTAGCAATGACGCATATCTGTATTTCGATGTTGAAGTGGTTGCTGAACGGGCGGACATATTACTTTACGACGAAGATGACAGTGCGCTTTGGCTTAACTATCTTATAGCCGATGGCTTGGACAATCCATGGGAGTCTCTTTCGTCCGGCAGATATATCGGTCGAGTAAGTATAGATGATATTATCAGCCATAATAATACGTATCTCGGTTTTCCTCACGATGACTTTTTCTTTGGAGGCATGGCAGTTCAAGCTAGTGGTGGCCATATACGTATCCATGAATTCAGCATAATTGGAGGCGGCTCGTGTATTGTTGAGCACCCCGTCTTCCGCTACGACAACAACCCCAACAGCTGGGCGCGGGAATACCTCGAAGACGCCTACGACATCGGCTTGATTTCGGAGCGCGTGCTGCAAGGCAGCGTTTGGCGCGAGGGAATGCCGCGGATTTATATCGCTGATATGGCGGCGCGGTTTATTGAGGAAGTCAGCGGTATGAGCATTGGTGAATTCGTAGCGTCGCGTGACCCCAATACGCTCCACGACATTCCGTTCACCGACAGCAACGACTCTGATGTTATCGCACTTGCACGACTCGGCGTGATTCTCGGCGAGGAATCGGTCAATTGGGATGGCCTTCGATTTAATCCGAACGGCTTAATCGACCGCCAAAGCGCGGCGGTGTTGCTGGCCAGGCTGATTACACTGTTTGGCGGCGAGGTGCCGACGAACGCTCCGCAAACTGATTTACCTTTCCAAGACGCGATCCCAAGCTGGGCGCGCGGGTCGGTATATTTTCTATACCATCAAAGCCCCAGGATTATGAGCAACACAAGCTCAATACCCGGGCAATATCTGTTCGCGCCGCAAATGATATTCCAGTGCCAGATGATGGTGATTGCCATGGTGCGGGTATTGGGAGTGGTGGCGGCAAACGATAACAAAGATATATCTTGCGTGTGCGGCGGCTGGTACATTTGTTGTTTTTGCGACAAGTGCGTAGTTTGTATTCGATGTCAGTGTGTGCGCCATGCTGATGGTGCTGTTTGCAGACGGGCGGCTGTTGTCGGCTGACGGTAATCTTTTATCGGGCACTTACGGCGGTTGGATAAGCTTAGTATGATATTATCAATAACGATCCTTCATTCCCGCACAGCGATTTTTTCTTTGCCGGAATGCGCATTATGGCAGACAACGGGGATATTGCGTTCTCCCATTTCGAGATTGGCGGGGCAGTAGGCTAACGCTAAAAGGACGGCAACTGCCGTCCTTTTTTTGATGCTTTGCGTACAAGTTGGCCGTAAATAACAGCCCTTTAGGGGCGCTTTTGCACCACTTGGCGAAAAAGGCTTGCGTGTTTGGCGGCCATGTGCGATACTGGGAAACGTAAAATGACGAACGGAGGAACATAGCGATATGCAACCCATTATCTCAGTATCCAATTTGCAAAAATCATTCAAAAAGCACCGCGTACTCAAAGGTGTTGATTTTGCCGTTGAGAAAGGCACGATTTTCGCGTTGCTCGGCTCAAACGGCGCGGGAAAGACAACAGCGGTTAAGATTCTCTCGACGTTGTCAAAAGGCGACGGCGGCACGGCAACGATTTGCGGCTATGATGTGGCGCGACAGCCTGATGATGTGCGGCGCAGCATTAGTTTGACGGGGCAGTATGCGGCTGTTGACGAATCGCTGACAGGGCGGGAGAACTTGCACCTGATGGGGCAGTTGCGTCGCTTGGTAAACTGTAGACAGCGAGCGAGTGAATTGTTGGAAGCGTTTCGACTGACTGAGGACGGCGATCGACGTGTAGCAACATATTCGGGTGGTATGCGCCGCCGCCTTGATATCGCTATGAGTTTAATGGGCGATCCGCCCGTTGTCTTTCTCGATGAGCCGACGACGGGGCTTGACCCGCAGAACCGACTCGCCATGTGGGAGATGGTCAAGGCGTTGGCCGCCAACGGCACGACTGTCTTTCTGACAACGCAGTATCTCGAAGAGGCCGAGCACCTTGCCGACCAAATTGCCATTTTGCATGAGGGCAAGATCATTGCCGAAGGTACGCCGGATGAGTTGAAGACGGTGTTGCCGCACGGCGGCGTGCAGCTTGATTTCCACACAAACGACGATGCGCAAAAGGCTTGTGCTTTGCTGGGCGGCTATCGTATCAGCGCAGATAGAGACAGCGATAAAACACTCAACGTTGCCACCGACGGCAGCGCCGCAGAGTTTGCCGATGTGTTAAATCGCGTCAATGCCGCGGACATTTCGCTCGTTGGTTTTGCGCAGCAACTACCTACGTTGGAAGACGTATTTTTAACCTTGATCGGCGAAAAGGCCGCAGAAACGGAGGAGAAGTAAAATGCAAGCTGTAAAAAGAACAAAGCCCTGTGTGTTTGCCGATTCTTGGACGATGTTTAAGCGCTGTGTGACGACGTCATTACGCAACCCCGATGCCATGGCCACGGCTATCTTAGTGCCTGCCATTGTTATGTTGCTGTTCGGGCTGATTTTTGGCAATGTTATGGACGTCGGGTCGTATAACTACATCGATTTTATTGTGCCGGGTATTATCCTGCAAACTATCGCACAAGCGGCGACTGGTACGGCCATTAATGTCAACAACGACATGACCAAGGGCATTATCGACCGCTTTCGCACGATGGATATCGCCAAATCATCGGTGCTGACGGGGCATGTCGGCGCGGCGGTGGTGCGCAATATAATTACCACAGCCGTTGTACTTGGCGTGGCGTTTGCCATCGGGTTCCGCCCGCAGGCCGGGTTTGTTGATTGGTTGATTATTGCCGGGGTGTTGCTGTTGTATATGCTTGCCATTACATGGATTGCCGTGATTTGCGGCATTGTCGCAAAATCGCCGGAAAGCGCGGGCACGATGCCGTTCTTGCTGTTTGTGCTGCCGTATATCAGCTCGGGATTTGCGCCGGTGGAAACGCTGCCGCGCAGCATTCGTTGGTTTGCAGAACATCAGCCTATGACGCACATCATCGACGCTGCGCGCGCGCTGATGTTGGGCTTGCCGCTGGGCAATTCGCTGTTGCTGGCGATTGTTTGGAGTGTAGGCATTACCGTAGCGGCTTTTGCGTTGGCAGTGGGCGTGTATAAACGGAAGACTTCGTAAATGGCGAGAAAAAAGCCGGTCACATAACCGGCTTTTTTTGTGCGTTATTCAAGCACCACGACTTCCTGCTCGAGCCATGTAACATAAAGTCCATCTTCGCATGGCTCGCCTTTAACCACATAATTCGTCACAAACGCAACTGTCGTGCCATCTGTAGTTAGGTATTGTTGATAATACTCATCATGGCTTTGCGCTATGGCTCGCTCTAAGGCGTCGGGGTCAACGGTAATGTTGGAAAACATGCCGTAAGTGATTAAATCGATCCAAATAATTTCACCATCTACCCTAATGCAAATACGAAATAAGTCATCAGTGGGAACATCGTATATATAGTGTCTAAACCACACCTCAAATGGATTCCTAGGCGTTCCACCACGCACCTCATCTAAGCGGTACTCATTAGGATTGGACACTAGCATATTCAAATACCGCTCAGCAATGTCAATCGCTTCTTCTTCACGCATAACTGAATTTTCAATAACATCTAAGTCTGCATTGGCACTTGCGAAAGAAATAGCGTCAACACTAAGGAGTTGTCCCGTTTCTTCGGAAAACAGATAAGAGACTCCGTTTCCATCTTCATAAACGATAAGGTTTACAAAGACATCACTAAATTGGTCAGATTTAGTCCATGTTGCCTGTCGTTGCTCGGTTTGTCTCCGACTAAGCCGGTTTCTTTCAATGCCCCGGTTGGCAAAAAAGGCGTGGTAGTTGCTTTCAGATGGGTCAACGACATCTTGCTCAATGGGGTTGTTGTTTAGCGCAGCGCAGGCAACGAGCAAAATCGACATTGATATGATAATTGATAATAGCTTTTTCATATTGTACCTCATTGTAAATTTGATTAAAGCAATTGCTCCAACAAGCTAAATGCGCCTCAACCGCTGCGTCCAGTTACCAACACTGTAGACGATTGGCATATTTCGTTCTTGCGAATTGGCAAATAGAATACTATCCTGTATCGTATGTCCATTCGCGGAGTGACGCCAAAAAGCATTGAACCAACGATAAATGGGATCTGGAAATGTAGGTCCCATAAAGCCGAGTGAAAAATGCGCACCCCTGATATACATATCGTTGATGAAATTTCCCAGGGTAGGGTCGGTAAATCCGACGCGACACCCAAATGAAATAAAGGTACGCACATTGGATAAGCTGTTTCGAGACATTTCTTGAATGTGGCGGGTTGTCATACTCCGTCCGGTAATCGACTCATTGTCGCGGGCAAATGTTATATGTCCGTGACTTCCGTGACTCATATGTATAAAAACATTGCTGCTTTGCATCTGCGTTTCCACAGTTGTGGTGAGCGGTCTCAGCGTGACAGTTCTTGGGCTGTAACCCATGAAAACCGCCGGCCATTCAAAATCAGCGGCAGCGACATCTTCTGTGTAAGCAGTAACAAGCCTTGCGGCCCCCACCGTTCGTCGCTCGAAAGACCACCAACTCGCTGCTGTTGACGCATTTGATGTAGTTGTCTGTACATTATTTCCGTTGGCAATTAAAAGCTGACCTGTGGCAACGCTTCGTATTTGATACATACCGGACCAAGCACTGTCGTGGTTATTATTTCGCACCAAAAAAAACGATCTGCTACGTGGAAAGTTGTCCGCTGATGTCCAAACGCCTATATTCCCGCCGTTGTTATGGAGATTGAACTGGGAATTGGTGAGCGTTTCAAAACGATATGACCCGTCATCATTCCGTCTGCTCAGCCATTGTTGATTTCGGTCGCCATTGAAACTCCAGTTAAGTACGCGCCTGCCGTTTGTGGCGATATCATTATCCAAATCGAGATATCTGCCTGTGGCAGCATTTCGGATATAGTAGATCATTCCCGACCGAATGCCTACCGTATCTGCAGCATTGATATTGTTATCATTTGCATGAATTCTTGAACTGGCATATTGCGTTGTGGCTGCAACTGTAGCTGACCGCCTGCCCATAAGCCATATATATAGCCGTGATATACGAGATAACGAGTTGAAGTAAGAGCCCAACTGCTAACATTTGCGCGGTCTGTAAATCTTTGCAGCGCATTTGCTGATGGGGTTCTGCCGACGCCGCTGTACGGCCAATATCTTGCCCAAGCCAGTAACCTATGTATGATAGAGAAAATCTCTTGCCTTGTTGCAGGGCTATATGGATTAAAATGACTGTGGTTATCGCCTTGAATCACGCCAATAAAGCGCAGCCGACGTACACCTTACATCGCTGCTGTCGGGAAAAGAGAGACCAAGTGTGCCGTACGGGCGACCATGTGCTCTTGCAAGCTGTCATGCTAAGTCATCCATAATCCATGCCATACGCAAGCGCGATATGTTGCTCCAATATGAATTCCAAATGCCGCCAGTTCGCAGCGTGCCGCTGCGCCATAGTTGGTTGATGGCAGGTCTGGCCCAATCGGCAGCGGTGTTGACGTTTGGCGCGTTGCCGGTGTTGAGAGGCTCCATCAACGCATTGTCTGCCGCTCTCTCGTTGTAAAAACTTTCATGCCAATCATCGGCCCAATCGAGCGCGGGCGGCATCGTTGCTGCCGGCAAGTCGGGCAAAGCATCGGGCGGTGGGCTTGCGGCAACTTCGGGCAGCAATTCCCATTCCGGCGTTAGCTCATCGAAAAACTCGTAATTGCTTGTGGATTCTCGGTAAACGTCGGTGTCCGGTGCGGCAAACACGCTGCTCGCCAAAGGAAAGCAGAGCAGAACCGCCAATAGAACCGACGCCGCGCGCCTGATTTGTTTTCTCATGTACAAGATACCTCCCATTTCTAATATGGGTAGCCACCTCGTGGAAATTTTACAGCAAATATTGCCAATTGTCAAGAGCTTTGTTTTTACCGAAACCAGCCCCGCACGGTGTGCAGCCATTCCAGTGTTCGAAAACGATAGACGAATTGGTTGTCGCTGTCGGTAATCAGACGCACTTCGCCGTCGGTCAAACCGGCCTCCTGCGCCGATTCTGTCCATGTGGCTGCCGACACACACAGCGGCGGGAAGACGACGCACCACCAGTTTTGGCCGCGGCCGTCACCGATGGTGACGCGCAGGGCGCGGTATCGTCCGGCCGGCAGGCGGAAGCCATTGTATTCTCGCGTGGGGAAATTGCTGATACTGACATTGACAGTCACGCCGTGATTTACGCCGCGGCTATCAATGATTTGTTGCGCGATGGCGCGGAGTTCATCTTGACGCGACAAGATGATTTGTTCTGCGGATTGGCTGTCAGGTGTGCCGCGCACCCAGTCGCTTGCGGCGGAGAAGACTTGGTCGCGTACGGCTAACTTGATGTCTTGGTCTTGCCGGCTGTTGGAATGCGGGATGACGTGCAGGCGCAAGAGTTTGTCGGCAAGGGCTTGCTGCTCGTTTTCGATGGCGCCTGCCCATAGGGTTGTAGCAAACAGCGTAAGTAACAGCGCGAGCGCGAGTGCGATTTCGTGAGTTTTAAATTTCATAATGGTATTCCCTTCTTTAGCGTCTTACGTCTGATTATTCCCGACCTTTATACTTCTAAACCATAGCTTGCCCGAATACCTTTGTGGTGAATAACTTCTAAGGGAGCTGACGATATGTTTATTACCTCGATTAAACTCACCAAACAAAAGATGATTGGCGCTGTGATTATTGCGGGACTGTTGCTGTGCGGTTTGATTTTATGGATTGCGGCGGCGAGTGGCGGCGGCAGCGCGGCTGATGGCGGCAATGCCAGTGAGGTCAACAATCCTGCGCCGTCGACACGAAACATCCGCACCGAGAGCGATCGCATGGAGTTTCTCGCCGGGCATGGTTGGCAAGTAACGGCCGAAGGCGTACAGAGTCAGGAAGTGCTGATTCCCGCGACGTTTGACGAAGTTTTTGAGCGGTACAATGAGATGCAACGTGCCGACGGGTTTGACCTGAGTCAGTATAAAAACCGCCGTGTCATGCGCTACACATACCGCGTTCTGAATCATCCGGTGCAAGGGGAGGAGGTGCAGGCGACGTTGTTGATTTACCGTGACAGAATTGTTGGCGGCGATGTATGCAGCTTAAATCAAGAGGGGTTTATGCATGGATTGTTGAATGTGCAGAATATTTTGCCGGGCAGTGCTGCGCCGACGACTAAGGAAACGGCTGGCGATGATGAGCAAGAAGATGATGGCGATGAGCAGGTGCGGGAGAGCTATGAAGATGAGGATTATGGAATGTAAGCATTAGGTATGGGGGCGCACACTGTGCGCCCTTACTTGACGGAGCGATAAGGCTATGCTAGACTGTTATGTAGTTGGTTAATGATTACGGTCGAGATAGAAAGGAGAATGAATATGAAGAAGATTGTGTTCTTGTGCGCGTTGGGTTTGATGCTTGGTTTTGCGGGGTGCACAACGGATGAACGGGCTGTGCAGGAATACCCTTATGAAACGCCCGTGCTGACGTCTGTGCCAGAATATATTCGGCTTAGTCAGGAGCGTGAGTTGTGGGTTCGTGAGAATTTTTTAGCGTGGCTACAAGAAAATACGAGTGGCGGCCGGGAACTTGACGATGTAACAGTGGCGCGGTATTATGGCACGTTTGGGTTGCGTGAGGTTGTGTATATGTATGTGGACGGCGCAGATTTTGCCCAGGCAGAGATGACCGAATATGTCGCGGGATACTCCTTTTGGTTTGGAAATCTCGGATGGTCCGGAGAACATGGCGAGAACTCGGATGGCTGGGGTGGTGTCCATATTTGGCTTCATGATGACGGTGAATTTATGTGCATTTGTTTGGCGTATGAGCGTGGACATTTGACGGCTGAAGATGTTGGTGTGATTTGGGAACGTGAGCAGGCGTTCAACATCGAGGCGCGGGCGTCGGGAATATGAGAATATTAAATTGATGCGGGACAAGACGCTGCTCTTATCTTGTACGTTTCGCTTGCATAATGTTTGTTTATTTGCTATAATAAAAATGTAGTGTATAAATCCATGGAGGTAAGCATTTTGAAATTACAGAACAAATTTGGAAGCATCACCATCATGAGTGAGGTGTTTTCTGTTATCGCGGGCGGCGCGGCGATGGAGTGCTTTGGGGTCAAAGGCATGGCGGCACGCAATGTTGGTGACGGTATTGTGCGGCTGTTGCGTTTGGAAAGCATGCCCAAGGGTGTTAAGGTGCATTATCACGGCGATGGCCTTATCATTGATCTGCATATCGTTGTTGAGCACGGCATCAATATTGCGGCAGTGACAAGTTCGATTAAAAGCACTGTGCGCCACACGGTGCAACGGTTGACTTCGGTGAAGGTTAAGGCTGTGAATGTGTTTGTCGATTCGATTATGACGTCGACATGCAGGGAGGTTCGCGCTTGAACATGACATTGAACGGACGGCAGTTTGCCGAGATGATGCTGGCGGCGAGCGCTGCTATTGAAGCTGAGAAGCAGTTGATCAACGATCTCAATGTCTTTCCCGTGCCGGATGGCGACACGGGCACAAATATGGCGTTGACGCTGCAAACGGCAGCCAAGGCGCTGCAAGATTGTGACGCGGAACATGTTGGCAAAGTGGCTGAGATGGCCGCGAATGCATTGTTGCGTGGCGCGCGCGGCAATTCGGGCGTGATTTTGTCGTTGCTGTTCCGCGGGTTTGGTAAGTCGCTCAAAGACAAGGATGTGGCAACGGGTAAAGATTGGGCTGAGGCGTTGCATGCCGGTGTTGAAACGGCATATGGTGCGGTGATGAAACCGGCCGAGGGTACGATGCTGACCGTCAGCCGTGTGGCGGCGGCGCATTGTTTGGCCAAGGCATTGCAAGATGACAACGCCGAGTACATTTTGACCGAATGTGTGACAGCAGCAGAAGAGGCATTGGCCGAGACCATCCATCAGAACCCCGTGTTGACAAAGGCTGGCGTGATTGACTCGGGAGGCAAAGGCTTATGTATTATTTATACTGCGATGTTGCAGCAGTTGCGCGGTGAGTTCACATTGGAAACAAAAACGGCGTCTGCTGCGATAAACAGCACGGCCGGTACTTTGTTGACGGCAGAGGAAATTACTTTCCAGTACTGCACGGAGTTTTTAGTGTTGCGCAATAATCCACGGAGTGACGTACATTTACTGCGGACGTCGTTGGACGCGATGGGGGACAGTCTTGTCGTCGTTGAGGATGAGCAAATCATTAAGATTCATTTGCACACCGATCACCCGGGTAAAGCGATGGAAAAGGCGATGAAGCACGGTGCGCTGACAGATGTTAAAATTGAGAATATGCTGGAACAAATGGCAGAAAATACCGCAGGGGACGCACAGTCGGGCGCTCCGCAACTGCAGTTCGTCAAACCTACCGAGCCATACGGGTTTGTTGCCGTTGTGGCCGGTGACGGGATTGCGGCAGTGTTTGCTGATTTGGGCGTTGACGGCATTATTCAAGGCGGGCAGACGATGAACCCGTCGACCGATGACATTATAGCACAGATTAATGCCACGCCGGCGCATACGGTGTTTGTGCTGCCGAACAATAAGAATATTGTTTTGGCGGCTGAACAGGCTGTGGCGTTGGTAAGCGACCGCCGTGTGATTGTCGTGCCGACCAAGAGCATTGCCATGGGCATTGGCGCGATGATGGCGTTTGACCCCGATGCCAACGCTGACGGTAACGCCGAAGCCATGACCCAGGCGGCGAGTGTGGTGAGCACCGGGCAGATTACTTATGCGGCGCGTAACTCTAACTTTGACGGGATGGAGATTGCCGAAGGCGACCATATGGCGATTTTTGACGACCAGTTGGTGCATAATGAAGCTGATCGGATGGCAGCGTGCCAAGCGTTGGTGGATAAAATCTCGGTAGCCAGGCCGGAATTTGTGACTATTTTCTACGGCGAGGGTGTTGATAATGACGAGGCGGCGAAAGTGCTTGAAATGTGTGAAACAGCTTGCCCCGATGCCGAGTGTACACTTCTCAACGGTGGGCAGCCGGTGTATTATTATTTGATTAGCGTGGAGTGAGCGACTGCCGAATAGGTGTGCAAACTACCCTTCCACAGAGGGGGATTTGCCGGTTGTGGAGAGTGCTATGAGTGAGTTGCAATTTCTGAAAGGCGTTGGGCCGCAGCGGGTGCGTTTGTTTGAAAAGTTGGGGTTGCATACGCCGCGAGATTTGTTAAACCATTTTCCGCGAGGCTATCAAGATCGTCGTGCGATTGTTGCTCTGGAAGATGGGGAAGACAGCAGTCTTGTTTGTATTCGCGGCAAAGTGATTAAGCCATTGCAAGGCAAGCATTTGGGGCAAAATCGTTCGGTTTTTTCGACCCGTGTCACCGATGGCACGGGTTTTTGTGCGCTGTCGTTTTTCAATGCGCCGTATGTCAATCAGTCGTTGCGGATAGGCGGTGAGTACATTTTTTTCGGACGGTTGGTCAAGGGGCAATATGGCTGGGAGATGACCAATCCGCTATTTGAAACTGAGGGCACAAACCGTACAACGGGACGGATTGTGCCGATTTATCCGCTGACGGCAGGGCTGACATCGGCTTTTTTTGGCAATTGCGTTGAGCAGATTTTAGATGATGAACTGGCGCAAATGACTGAAATGTTGCCGGAAATGGTGCGTAGTGCGGCGCAGATTTGTCACATTGACTTTGCCTATCGGCACATTCATGCGCCGGAGGATGAGAAAACGCTGGCGATCGCACGGCGGCGGTTGGTTTTTGAGGAATTGCTGTTGCTGGCTTTGGGGCTGCAACGGCTGCGGGTGGGGCAGGCTGTTGAAAACGGTGTGCCAATGGCGGAAGGTGATTTGGCGGAATTTTTGCGGCGGTTGCCATTTACACTGACTGACGATCAGCGCAAGGCTATTGACGAGGCGTTGAGCGATATGCGCTCGGGCAAGGCGATGCACCGCTTGTTGCAGGGCGACGTCGGGTCGGGCAAGACGGCGGTTGCTGCGGCGTTGGCGAGTATTGCGACGGCCAACAACTGGCAGACGGCGTTGATGGCACCAACAGAAATCCTTGCGACGCAGCACGTGGAGAGTTTGGCGGCGCTGTTGCCGAATAAGAACATTGTGCTTTGTACCGGACAACTGTCTGCCAAGGCGCGACGTGTGGCGCAAGAGGCTATGCGAGATGGACAAGCTGACATTGTCGTTGGTACACACGCGCTGTTGAGCGATTCAACGGAATTTGCCAAGTTGGGGCTGGTGATTACCGATGAGCAGCATCGATTCGGTGTTGATCAACGCATGACGCTGACGGGAAAGACAGAGCAAATGCCCCACGTGCTGGTGATGAGCGCGACTCCGATTCCTCGGACGCTGGCTTTGATCTTGCATGGCGATATGGATGTCAGTGTCATTAAACAGATGCCGTCAAGTCGCAAGAGGGTGCAGACATTTGTCGTTGAGGAACGCAAGCGGTGCGATATGTATGCTTTTATTCGCAAGCAGATTGCCGAAGGACGGCAGGCGTATATTGTTTGTCCGCGGGTGGAGTATGATGAATTTGCCGAGAGCCAAAAGAAGTCGGCAGTCGCGCTTGCTAAAGAGCTGCAGAGCGGTGTGTTTCGTGATTTGCGCGTCGGCGTACTGCACGGCAAAAGCAAGGATAAAGATAAAGTCATGGCGACATTTGCGCGTGGTGAGTTGGATATTTTGGTGGCGACGACGGTTATTGAAGTTGGTATCAATGTACCCAACGCCAGTGTGATGGTGGTGGAGAATGCCGATAACTTTGGACTGTCGCAGTTGCATCAGCTACGCGGGCGCGTGGGGCGTGGTGAGTGGCAGTCATATTGTCTGCTGATGGACAGCGGCGGCGAAGTTTCACGGGAGAGATTGGATATTTTGGCCAAGACATCGGATGGATTCGAGCTGGCCGAGGCCGATTTGCGGCTGCGCGGACCAGGGAGTTTCTTTGGTGTCGCGCAGTCGGGATTTGGGGCATTAAAAGTAGCAGACTTAAGCACGGATGCCGACGTGTATGCGCAGGCGCGGCAGTCGGCGCGGGCGATTTTGGAAGTTGACCCGGATTTGTCGGAGAATGCGGCGTTGCGGCAGGCGGTAGAGGCGTTGATGGCGCACCTGTGAGAATATTGCGTTGCGGCGGCTGAGACGTTGACAATTGTTGAATTTTGTAGTAAGATTGGTGAGATGTGAAAAAACATTGTACATTTTACTTTGTTAGGAGAAAAGGAATGAGGAGAATAAAGGGGTTAGCCTTTGTTTTTGCGCTGTTGTTATTGATAAGCAGCATTGCGGCGTGCGGCCTTCTGCCGGGGGGGGGCAGCAACGAGCAGGATGAGGCGTTGGTGGGACAGTGGTCTTGGGATACACAAGTCAGTTGGTTGTACACGTTTAATGCTGACGGTACCGGCACGCGCGGATCTGCTGAGCTTGAGACGTTTACCTGGCATACACGGGGCGGCAATCGCTTGGTGTTGAACCATGGCGCAGGTCTGCAAGACACCGAGTGGAATTACACCATTGACGGTGATAGTTTGAACCTGACGCGGCGTGGCGGTCAGCTGGAAAGTTTTGATTATTATCGAGTCGGGCAGAGCGAGAGTTTGCACGGCGTGTGGCTTTGGGATACAAGCCATGCATATCGGGTTGAATTTAATGCTGACGGCACGGGTGCGCGCGGGTTTCCCGATGAGATTGAATCGTTTGACTGGTTTACGGCGGGCGACAGCTTGGCTGTTGACACCGGATCGGGACCGCATGAACATTGGCGTTTTGTGATTGACAGCGACCTATTGACCATTGACAGCCGGCAGTTGGCGGGCTTGACATACAGTTATATTCGTGAGAGTGCGGTGCTGGACAATATGGAACAGGATACAGCGCTGGTCGGTGCATGGTTGTGGGATGCCGATGATGCGTATCGCTATGAATTTAATGCCGATGGTACGGGCACGCGCGGCTTTGAGGGAGAAATTGAGGACTTTGAGTGGTTTACGATGGATGGTATTCTTGTTATCGACACGGCTGAACAATGGGAATATTCGATTGATGATGATGTGTTGACCATTGAAAACGTTTTGGTTCCCGGTGCGGATTTTAGTTATATTCGAGAGTAAGCGTGATATGGCCTCCCCCTTTTCAGGGGGAGGTTTTTTCTTTTGTCACATTTTGCTCGGCTCAAACGTATATAGTGTGAGGTGACTTGCATATGCACACTTTTATTCCGACGGAAGAAGTCGCAAAGCGCTGCGGCGACAAGCTGTACCGTACTGCGCTGGCCATTATGAAGAATAAATCTGATGCCGAAGACGTGGTGCAGGATGTGTTTGTCAAACGCATGGAGAAAGCACCTGATTTTGCGTCCGATGCTCATGAACTGGCATGGCTGATGCGCGTGACGGTCAATTTATGCAAGAGTAAATTGCGGTCGAGTTGGCGGCGTAAAACCGAGCCGCTGTTAGAGAGTTATCCGGCGCAAAACCAGGAGCAGGAGAGTGTTGTTGAACAGGTGATGGCATTGCCGCTGCGTTATCGGACGGTGATTCACTTGTTTTATTACGAGGGCTATTCATGCGCTGAAATTGCCGGAATCACGGCACAGAAAGAGGCGGCAGTGCGGCAGCAATTGACGCGTGCGCGGGGGATGCTGCGGGAGGCATTGGAAGGAGAAGACTTATGAAACAATATAGAGATTACATGAACGGCATATCGTTTGAGCCTGTTGCGGCGCGAACGAAGATGCGTAGTTATGGCATGATACGCCGGGCGGCGCATACAGCGGCCTGTTTAATGGTTGTCGCGGCGGCTGTAATTGGGGTTTCGACGCTGATTGACGGGAACAACGGAAATGTGTTGGATTTGCCGCCAGTTGGGATGCCGTCGCCCGGTGTTTCAACACCACCGGCTGCGCCGATGCATGAGGTAGTTTTTAATAAAGGGGAATGGTTAATACCTGAGGATCAGGGATGGACAAATTTACGTGATTTAACGGCAGGTGAGAGCCGTGCGCTTGGGATTGTTAGTGGAACAGCGTTTATTTATGAAAGTGACATGGTTGCTTATGTTTGGGGACATCGTGTTGTGGAGCATGATAGGATTTACGGGAACGTGCTGATGGCAGCGGATGAGTTTCCGCGGCACGTGTTGCGTATGGACGGCGAAAACGCTATGACATCCTATATTCAAGGTGTTGCGGTGCGAGCGTTTGTGGGGCAAATGATGGGAATACACTATGGGTATGGTGAAATGCGGGCGTTTTATGCTGAGTTTATGTTAGGCAGTACAGCATATCGCGTGTGGTTTAACGCGCATATTGATGCAGGGGTGGAAGAACATAAAGCGCGTTTAGCGGAGATGGTCAATTATTTGATTTTGCAGGGCGAGGTCGACTTGGGGATATTGACGGCGGTTTCGGAAGATACGCCGATGGTGTTTGCCGAGGGGGAGTGGCAGCAGCATCCGTATTGGCAACCGACAGACTTGACATATCGGGATTTGACAGAGGAAGAAAGTCGCGAGTTGGGGATGCTCTCATTGGCGACAAGGGCCTATTATCGCGACGACAGCGGTGCGTTTTTCATTGAGTCTGTGACGTATATGAATTACGACAGCATTTTACGGGTTCGTATGGCACCTGAGCGTGGGCGCGAACCTTGGGTGCTTGACGGTCAGTATATTACAAACGATGATACCGGCTTCGGTGTGATTGACGGGATACGGGTCATGGCATTGACGGCGGTTCATTGGCTGCCGGTGCAGGATGGAGAGGGTGAGCAGGCATGGAGAAGCTACTATGCGCACTTTACACTGGGCGATGCGACGTATTGGGTAGACTTAACGATGCATATGGACGATGGATGGAGAGAGTGGGCTGAGAGGCAAGTGACTCAAATGGTTGAGCAGTTGATTGAGCAAGGACCGGTGGAAGACTTGATGGTGATTGGCTGGGGTGCGATTGGATAGAATATAAAAAAAGCAAGCCTGCGTAATGCGGGCTTGCTTTTTGGTTTGGGCATGCTATTCGTTCAGCTGTTGGCTGTTACGCCTCACGATGCCACCTTGCCGGCAAAACTTTGTCTTTCCAACTTTCGACTCCGCTGCTTGCGGGCAACTACGCAAAAGTTTCCAGGCACTCCATTTTTGCCGGGCGGTTGTTCGGCCGCCCTACACCTCCATAAACACAGGCAGAATCAGCGGGTTGCGTCGTACTTTTCGGCTAATGAAGGATGATAGATCGCCTTTGATGACGGTTTTGATGCTGGCCCAGTCGGCGTTGGGTTTGCCGCTCATGGCTTTGTTGAGGGCATTTTGCGCCACGCGGTGCATTTCATCGTCGAGGGCTGTCGGCTCCTTGTTGAGCATGAAACCGCGGGTGACAATTTCGGGGCCGGCAACAACGGTGTTGCTGCCGCTGTCAAAGGTGACGCAGACGATGATGAGGCCGTCTTCTGACATATGCTTGCGCTCACGCAGAACCAGGCCGCCGATGTCACCAACGCTCATGCCGTCGACGAGTACGCGACCGGCGGGTACGGTGGCACCGAGCTTGGCGGTGCTTTCGGTAAGCTCTAATGTCATGCCGACGTCACCGAGAAAGATGTTTTTGGGATGCATGCCCATTTGTTTTGCCAAATTGGCGTGGGCGCGCAGATGGCGGTATTCGCCGTGGACAGGCAGGAAGAATTTAGGGTTGCAGAGGCCGAGAATAATTTTTAGCTCTTCTTGGCAAGCATGACCGGATACATGGATGTCGGCCAGTTTTTCGTAAACGACTTCGGCACCTTTGCGGAGCAGTTCATTGATGACACGACTGACCATTTTCTCATTGCCGGGGATGGCTGATGATGACATGATGACCTTGTCGCCGGCGCCGATTTCGACGTACTTATGGCCTGAGATAGCCATGCGATACAACGCTGACATGGGCTCACCCTGGCTGCCGGTGGTGATGATGACCAGTTTGTGCTTGGGGACGCCTTTGACGGCGTTGATGTCAACCAGCGTGTTGTTGGGCGGCTTGATATAGCCCAATTCGGTGGCCAGCTTCATAATATTTTCCATGCTGCGGCCGGTGACGGCGACTTTGCGGCCGACTTTGTGCGCGGCATTGATGATTTGCTGTAAACGGTGGATGTTTGATGCGAACGTTGTGACGATAATGCGTTGCTCGCAGCCCTTAAAGAGTGCGTCGAAACTTTCGCCAACTTTGCTTTCACTCATGGTGTAGCCGGGGCGTTCGGCGTTGGTGGAGTCACTGAGCAGGCAGAGAACGCCTTTTTTGCCCAGTGCGCCGAAGCGGGCAAGGTCTATCATTTTGCCCTCGACGGGCGTGGTATCGATCTTAAAATCGCCCGTGACGACGACAACGCCAACAGGGGTGTGGATGGCCAGACTCACCGAGTCAGCAATAGAGTGGTTGACGTTGATAAATTCAACTTTGAATGAGCCGCACTGGATGACCGTGCCGGCTTCGACACGGTTGATGCTGGCTTTTTTGAGATAGCCGCTTTCGTCGAGTTTGATTTCGAGTAGGCCGGCTGTCAAACGTGTGCAATAGACCGGTACTTGTAACGACGGCAGGAGGTAGGGTATCGCGCCGATATGGTCTTCGTGTCCATGCGTGACAAAGAGGCCGCGCAGTTTGTGGTGGTTCTTACTGATGTAGCTGATGTCGGGTATGACCAAGTCAATGCCGAGCAGCTCTTCATCGGGGAACGCCAAGCCGCAGTCGACAAGTATCATATCGTTGCCGTACTCGATGACAGTCATGTTTTTACCGATCTCATTCATACCGCCAAGCGGGATGATTTTGAGTTTGGGCTTGTTGGACTGCCGCGGGCTTTTGTTGTTGACCTCTTGCATGAGGTCATTAAAGCGTTTGTTTGCGTTGTTTTGAATGTTTTGTTTAGTAAGCGTCTTCTTTGCAGGGACGCCCGGTGTTTTTGTTGCCATAATGTGTGGAAATCCTCTCGTTTGTGATGACACACGCAAAGACGGGACAGTTATGTGATAACTGCCGCGCTTATTGTATGTACTGTGGGTTGCTTTATATTGTTTATATACAGGATGGCGGTTTGCCTATCCTAAAAGCCTGTTTATTATTATAACATAGATTTTTGCATTTGTATAGGGGGTAATTTAAAAATTTTGCACAGCATCCCATATGGCAATTACAGCGGCACGACGATTTGCCTCTTTTACAGGGGCACAATCACCGAATTTAGCGGCGATTTGGCGTTGGATTTCGATAGGGGTCAGCGCGGCACGTTGGGAAATTTTCTTGGCCGTGAAATTGCGCCGAGGGGTGAGCATTGCCGCCAATTGCTCTTGGGAAATAGGATCATCGGGTTTGAACGTGTTGTTTTGGAAGCCGAGGCAGTAGCCAGCCGCTTCAAGATCGCAGAGGGATTTAAGGCAGGGGTCGTCGGGAACAACGTCTTCAAAGGGGGAGAGTTTCATCAAGGTTTCGACGCCGGTGATGCGATAGCCGTATTCCTGGAGCAGTTGCAGTTGCAAGCCCAGTGCGTCGGCAACGGGGGACTGGATAGACATATTGTAGCCGTCTTTTTGGAAAATAACCGCGCCGGAGAGGGCGTTGGAATCGGCTTCAAGCAGTCGGCGTAGCGGGGTAACCATGTTTTGGACGTCTTGGTTGTAGTTACCGCTTGTTGGCATGTAGCCGCCGCCGTCGACATTGGCGGCCATATAGTGGTAGCACATGGTGGCGTAGGCGGTGTAGGCGTTATGTTTGCCCGTAGGCGACAGTCGCCTGCCGCGGCCGATGCGGTCAACATAGTGCGGCGGGCGGGCAAGTTTCATTTCGTAGCCGGAGAGGTCGAGGACCTTGTCATGCAGGCGCCGTAAATCAGCCACGACGTCGTCTTGGGTGCGGCAGAATTGGCGCTTGCGGTAGATGAAGTACTCGGCACCGAAGATGCGGTGGCGGTAGCTGTGGTTGGCGACTTCATGACCCTCGGATATCATGCGGCGTAGGAGGTCCGGGCAGGCTTCGACGCCGGCCAGTGCGTCTTGTTCAAAAGCGGCGTAGTGGTCAAATTTTGTGCCGAATACCGAGTGGGTATGTGGTGCGCCGATGACATCGGGGTAGTTTTCGGCCGTTGAGCCGATGACATCGAATGTTGCTGTGGCGTTGTATTGTTTGAGTACATCGAGTAGATGAGGGGTTAGCGAGCCATGGTGTACATTGGGCAAACAGGGAGCGGTTGTCGGGCCGTCGTCGAAAGTCATGGCACAGACGCGCTCTGTTGGCGGGTACAGGCCTTCAATGCGGCGAACGGGCGACATGATTTGCCCGGCCAGGCGTTTGCGGCGGGCTTTGATGTTGCAATTGATGTTGCGCAAGACGCCGTATATCTTCAAGTTCATGGCTGTTTCCTCAGTTTCTTGCGAAGTTTGCGAGCTGCCCAACGGACGAAGTTGCAAGGATTGCGCGGGATGGTTTGCTTTCTTGCAAGCAGTGCCGCTTTGACGGCTTCGAGGGTGAGCGGTGTGTCATCAGGCAGTTTGATGGTATTGCGGCCGATGGCGTTGGGGATATGCGCATCGCTGCCGGCGGTGACGATTTTGCCCTGCCTTGCGGCAATTTTTTTGATGATTGTGTTGCCGCGCGGATAATGGGCGTTGGCGGCTTCAAAGCCGTCGAGATATTGGGCGTTGGCTTGGCATTGCGTCAGCGTGTTGCGCGGGTGTGCGGCGATTAAAATGCCGCCGCGTTGGCGGACAAAGGGGGCGAGTTGAGCCAATTTAATCGGAGTTGGGGAGTAAAACTCGTCGCAGAACAGAGCCAAAACGTGACCGCAGTCAGTGCTGTATTCGGCGCCGGGAATGACGAGCAGTTCGGGCGGTGCGAGTTGGCGGATGATCTGGATGTTGGCCATGCTGTCATGGTCGGTGACGGCGATGCCTGACAGCATGCGGCGCAAAGCGGTATTGACGGCCTCCTGCGGCGTGGTTTGGCTGTCGTAGGAGGCATTGGTGTGGATGTGTAGGTCGAGTTTCACGCTCTGCCTCCTGTTTTGAGCAGTCCGATGGCGTAGGTGAGACTGCTGCGTAAATCGCGCCATGCGAAGACGCCGCCGCGGCATTTAGGGGAGAATAAGTCGGCGATGGCGTTGCCGCGCTGTTTGGTGCGTGTCCGAAGAGCGGTGGCGAGGTTGCAGAGGTCGTTGGGGAGGTATTGCATTTTTTGGCCGAGCCAGGGGGGAGATGTTTGATATTTGGTGTTTGGCGTTCGGCATTGTTTTTGAGCGGATTGAACGTAGGCGGTTGCCATTTGGGCGTTGCAGATATAAGTGAGTGGGTAGGTACCCCAGATGCGGGGGTTGACTTCTAAGAGATATGGTTCGTTGGGAGTTCCTTTGAACTCTACCATGGCAAAGCCTTTGAGTTGCAATGATTTTAGCAGTTTTGTGGCGCCGTCAATCATGCGGGGATGCCATACGGCTTGGGCGCAGCAGGCGGGGCCGCCGGTGATGGGATATTCGCGGATGCGTTCATGGCAAAAAATAGCAACTGGGTTGCTGTTATTGTCGAGGACGGCAGAGACGCCGTAGGCGTTGCCGGGGATGTATTGGGAGGCGAAGAGGTTGTGGGGGTGAATAGTAAGTGGTGAGTGATGAGCAATTGTGGCGCGTTGGGTCATGGCTTGATATTTTTCCTCGAATTCAGCGGAGGTGTGGGCGATGGCGTAGCGTTGGTCGGCGGGGAGGCCGAGGACTTCGCCATTGCGGTATTTCAAAACGCAAGGGAATTGCGGCGCGTCGAGGGGATAGTCTTGCGGTACAAGCAGCCCGAGGGTGCGGGCGATGGCTGCGACGGCGGGCTTGTCGGCGGCTTGGGTGAGGTCTTGGGCGTTGGAGAGCAAGGTGTGGAAGCGACTGCTAAAAGCTGTGTGATTGTGCGCGGCGATGGTGAGTGTTTCCATGGTTGTGGGCAGGAATACGCTGCCTTGGGGCAGTTGCAAGAGCGCGTTGGTATAGCCGCTGACGGGCAGGGTGACGCGCTGCTTGACATAACGGCAAGCGTGGCCAAGCTTGGGCTTATCTTCGCGGACAACAGCAGTGATTTCAAAGCCGGCTTGTCCCAATTCACGGAGGACAGCCAGTGACATTCGTGTGTGAGTGTCGGTGACGATGACTTGCATAATGTTATCCAATCATTTTTTGTGTCCAGTAGTGTTGGCCGTTTTCGTTGATGTATATACCTATGCCCATATGGGTGAAGGCCGGGTGCAGTAGGGCTTCGCGATGTTCGGGGGAGGCCAGCCAGTCGTTGACGACTTCTTGGGCTGTGTGTTGGCGGCGGGCCAGGTTTTCGCCGGAATAGTTGCCACGCAAGCCGGCTGCATATAGACGGTCGGAGGGGGATGTGCCGTCGGGGCAGTCGTGGTCGAAAAAGCCACGTGTTATCATGTCGCGACTGTGAGCGCGCGCAACCTCAGCGACACCATCGTGCCATTGCAGAGCTTGTAACCCATAGCGTTGACGTGCGGCGTTACTGAGGGTGAAAACTTGTTCTTCCAGTGACGGCTGTTGCGTTGACCTGGGGAGAAATAGAAATAGAAGCAGCAACAGCAAGAGCAGATATCTTAACATAAAGATAGTATACACGATTTGAGACAGGATTTCAAGACGGGGAAAAGGCCGAGGGCGTGAGCCGTCGGCCGAAGACAAAATTGTTGTTTGTTATGCAAAGAAATGCCTTATATCTGTGACAGTATGGCATGTTGAATGCCATAGCCCTACGTGCGACAATGTGAACAGAGGCCTTTGAGCAGGACTTGATGGTAGTGTACGGCGTGACCATGGTTGGTTTCGAGATCTTGGCAGAGTTTTGTTAAGTCGCCCTCAACGTCGAAAACCTTTCGGCAGTTGTCGCATACGAAATGGAAATGCTCATGTGTGTTATGGTCATAGTGTGCCGCACCGTGAGGCTGTCCGATGTTGAGCAGTTTGCCCGTCTCAGCCATGCGTGCCAAGTTGCGATAAACAGTGGCGCGGCTGATGGTAGGGTGTGTTTGCACTACGTGTTCGTATATCTGCGCGGCATTGGCGTGACAGTCCAAATCACGCACGGCTTGTGTGATAAGCTGCTTGGTGATGGTGTTGCGCTCGGCGGCTATATCATTTAGTTGTTCGGCAATCGTGCTGTACTCCTCGGTCATATCGTTTAGAAGTAGCGGTTGAGCAGTCCTTGAAACGCCATGCCGTGGCGCGCTTCGTCTTTGCACATTTCATGCACAGTGTCGTGGATAGCGTCGAGGCCCAGTTCTTTGGCACGAGTGGCGATGTCTTTTTTTCCTTGTGTGGCGCCGTGCTCGGCCATAACGCGCATTTCGAGATTCTTTTTGGTTGATACGTCAACGACTTCGCCCAGCAGTTCGGCGAATTTGGCGGCGTGCTCGGCCTCTTCAAAGGCAATACGTTTGTAAGCCTCGGCGACTTCGGGATAGCCCTCGCGATCGGCTTGGCGGCTCATGGCCAGATACATACCGACTTCGGTGCATTCGCCCATAAAATGTTGTTGCAGCCCTTCGACAACATCGGGGTCAACGCCTTTGGCAACACCGATGCGGTGCTCGTCGGCATAGGCGAGTTTGTCACCCGATTGTTCGGTGAATTTGTCGGCCGGGACTTTGCATAGCGGGCATTGCTCGGGTGCAGTTGCGTCTTCGTGCGCATAGCCACAGACGGTGCAGATAAATTTTTTCATGGTGTATTTCTCCCTTTTCTTATCGATATATAATATCAATTGATAATAAATACTATATCATGGTGTTTAAGCGTTGTCAATAGTTTTTTTGAAAAAAGTTGGAAAAAGTTTGTCCGACTGAATAGGACAAAAAATGCTTTGAATAAAGATAAGGGAAAAGAGATTTGGGGTGCGTGGGATGTTTTCGATTACATTGGCATTGATGTTACATAGCTTGTATTTGGGGTTGCGATTGAGCGGACGTGGGGGGGCATTTCCGCGGCGATTGACGACGGAAGAAGAAACGGCGCTGTGGGCGCGGCACCAACAGGGTGATAAATCGGCTCAGAATGCCTTGATTGAGCATAACATGCGACTGGTGACGCATATTGCGCGGAAGTTTTATGCCAGTGAGAGCGATTATGAGGATTTGTTGTCCTGTGGCAATATTGGTTTGATTAAGGCTGTTATGACATTTGACCCCGGCAAAGGTGCGCGCTTTGCAACGTATGCTTGTCGCTGTATTGAAAACGCTATACTAACATAACGGACTTATTCGGCATAAATGTTGAAACTCACACCCCATTTTCGGAAAAATGGCGCATGATTTCCGACATAAGCAGACAGTTAAAAGTAATGGTGTGCAATGCTAACGGAGTTATCAAGTACGCGCCGTTGTATATACACTCGTTCAATTTACTGCAACCGCATAAAATGGTCGAAGCCGAGAAGTTTAATATAATCTATACCGACCCGACACAGCTTATTTCAACATCGGACAAGCTAAGATATTATCGCTACAAGAAAGCACTGCGGCAAAAAGATGTCGCAGCGTATATTGGGATTGACTTATCGACCTATGTTAAATATGAGCAAGTCAACCGTGACTACTATCCATTGGAACAAATTAGCAAAATTGCCGAGTTGTTGGAAGTCGAGGTTGAAAATTTGCTTGACGATTACAATTTGTTTTTGTATCGTGGACAAGGGCAGCAAATCAAAGCATTGCGAAAGAGTGTGAAACTGTCGCAAGGCGAGTTTGGAAAACTCATAGGCGTGGCAAGCCGCCGGACGGTCGAGAGTTGGGAATGGGACAAGTCGATTGTGTCAAAAAGAGTTTGGGAGCATATCGTTCACATAAAAAATCAGACGGCAGGTAATCCCGCCGTCTAAATAGGTTATAGATGTGTTATCGTTGTGCCGACATACTTATCCGCTGTTATTTCAGCTAGTAAACGTCGATGGCAACGTGCAGGCAATTCCTCGGCACAAAGCAAACAAATACGCTTGTCGCCGAACCGCTCGAAAAAATCCAACTGATTCCGCATAGCAAGTATCTCGTTGTATGATTTCTCGTATTCCGCCCATGTAATAAGATTATCTTTATATCCATTAAGCAATGATGATGTAGGTGCAAATTGCGATGCCCACATATAATCACAGTTACAAATTGCTCGTAGAAAATACGCTAAGTCTTTGCTCTTGCTATACCCTGCCAGCTGTGATGAATTATATAGTCGGACATCTACCAATACATCAATCTTGTTTGATTTTATATGCTCGAAAAATGTTTGTGCAGATTTTTTAGTATAGCCGATAGTGAATATGTGCATAACCCCTCCACGCTATTTTAATGCTTTAAGTGTATCACTAAAAGCCTACGGCGTCAATGTTGCGTGTTTTAATAAGATTATCTATCGGATATACTGCACAGATATATTTATAGAATAAGTCTTGCCCATATTTGCCGTAAGGAGAGTTAGGAAGGCTCACTAAAATAAATGCTTTTGCCATTTTTCGCTTTCGCTTTTTGAAGTCGGGGTCGGTAACGCTAAATCCTTCATAGCTTTGGCCATTGTATGTAAAATTTGCCTTATACTTATCTTCATCGTTTTTGTATATGGTTAAATCATCAACCGCTACAAGCAAGAGCGAGCCTGCATTCTTAGCCATTTCATCTGACGAGAGCCACGGATTTGTATTTGAAAATATGGATTTCGTATTCTGCGTGTATTTGGACAAGTAATTAAGAGATGTCAATGATTTCTTAGAACTCAACACTTCTGTCAAGATGTAGTTTTCTTTTTGCCATTTTAATGGGGCGGGTTCTACATTGACGGTTATCATATCCCCTTTTTGAAATTGACATTGCTCTTTTGTCAACGCATGACCCTCTGCGTCACGCACTAGACGAATTAGCTTACCTGTTTGCGTGAGAGCCGCCACACAATATCCATTATGCTTGTCTGATTTTGCCAAAACTGTTATATTAAATTGCATAAATATCCCCTTTATTTTCAATAAATGATGTGGGTATATTTTACAATAGAAACGATGTAAATTACTCTAATTTTTGACAGAGTAAAGGCTCACCTATCACGGTAAGCCTTGATTATCTCGTCATACAATTTTAATTTTTGCCATTTCGGACAGGACAGTTTATCAATCTTTGCGCTGACTGCCTGTGCATATATCGTTGAAACACGCTCTTCAAGCTCTTTAATCTTTTCGGGCGTTTTGGGATAATGTACTACGATGTCGAAAAACCATCCCTCCTTTCGGGGCGTTTCTATGCTTCAACATATGTATGATAGGTTGTTTGATATGTTTAATTCTCCCATGGTGTAAACGTATCGGCGGGTAATTCTGTCAATACAGACACCCCCAAAGCTGATTGCAGATACTCCCTAGTATCATACTCGCTAAACTCCCCCACAGCATGAAACACAATGACCTTGCTAACCCTCCGCATAAGAGCGTCCCACACAAGCCGATTTTCAATCCTAACAGCCGGATATTGCATTTCGAGCGGTAGATTACTTATGATGTAAACTTTGGTATAGCACGCTACCTTGTTTGCGTAACGGCACGGCAGCATAAGCGGATAGCCGTCTAGGTAGTTATTCATGTCTTGAATTTTGAAGCCATGAGCAAACTCGTCCAAAATCAAAACGTCCTCTAACTGGTATTTGTCAAAGCAGCCTGTCTTGTAGCCTGTAATTTGGCACACATTTTCATAGCCGTATTTTTCCATGACATAGCGTGTTTTACCAAGCCCAGTTGCGCCGTGAATGTATGCAACTTCTAATTTACGGAATGTACTGCGAAATTCGTTAGCGACTATATCCTGCCGTGTCTGTTCAAGTGCCGAACGATAGCGGAGTAAATGCCGTTGTGTGTTGATTACATCAAGTACACCGTGACCGTTTTCGAGCATATCGTAGGCAATATCCCAATCGGTGCGGTGTCCTTGTTGTTCGATTGGGATTTCGCCCCATTCCACAAATGTTCCCTCGATTACTGTCTCGGCTTTTTCGTCCTCTTGCCACTTGCCCGATTTTTCAACATAGGCTTTGCACTCTGCGGCTGTACCCATTGCAGGCTCAATGTGAGCCGTAGGGAATAGCCTTTTGACGGTTGAAAATCGGATTGCTGATTTTGCCGTTACGAAAAATAAATGCGTATGTGGTGTGCTTTCCTCTGCGCCGATTTCGTCTGCCATACACCAGTATTGCAAGTTCATGTTGTCGAGCATTTTGCGGATTATTTCGTGTGACCACTCCTCGCCCGGATTATCGATGGTCAGCATATATTTGCGATGTCTTGTATCTTTTGACATATGCTTTCGCCCCTTTCTTAAATTTTGTGGTACAGGGGTCAATATGTAATACTAGGATATTGACCCCTGCGGCGTATAGCTTACGCTTCGCACGCTATACACCGCAGGGCTTTCCCTATGACAATGCACCTTTGCACAATTCCTCAACATTTGATGTTTTCGGAACTTTGATAAAATGTAACTGCGACCCTTGCAACAGTACCGTACCCTCGCCAAGTCCAAACTCACGACCCTTGACTTGCTCGATGTGGTCTGGCATGAGCATATCGTACACCGAGCGCACGAACGCACCCAACACAACGACAACGCCGTAATTCAAGCGTGACCCGACAGGAAAAGCAACGGCATCGGGGCGTTGACATGATACAATCAACCGCACCGACTTAGACCGCCCCATGAGCAAAATCTCGCTGACTTTATTCATAACGACCGCCGCTTTTTTCTTGTCCTCATTGGCCAATGCAAGAATATTGGCGATATATTCGTCCCATATCAGCGTGACAGGGTTGCGGCTTTTATCCTCGCCCGACAGCCGAGCATTGAGACGATTATACACAGCGTCTAATGCGTCAAGTGTTTGCTTGTATGTGTAATATCGTGGTGAACCTTGCAGATACTCGAAAGCGTCCTCTGCTTTGTAATCGGCAAAGTAAAATTCACCTTTTGGGTTCGCCTTTATCAGCCGTGCGAACAGCTGCGTTTGAAAATAGGACTTGCCGCTACCATGTCAATGACAATGATAAAATGCATAAAAGAGGCGAACAAAAAATGCATGATTTTGGTAACATGGATGTAAATATGCTACACTCAATTTTGCTGGGAGACTCCCGGCAGAAGGAGTGTAAGAA
>WRAI01000020.1 GCA_009780275.1 Oscillospiraceae bacterium
ACCGCCACCGCCGCCTTCTGCGCCGCCAACACCTTGGACGCCGCCACCGCCGCCTCCCCCACCGCCCTCACCTGCGCCTTCACCGACACCAACACCTCCGGGCGGCGACGTATAATCTATGATCGGCAACGTTTTCTTCAGAGGCATCACTGACATAAGACTGCCATGGGGCAAATGTTCCACACGCGCAACAACAGCCGACCAAAACCTGCGCGAAATCGTGCGCCGTCTGCTGAACGAGGGCGCGAACTATTTCTACACTAATCTGCAAACACCATCTGACGTTACCTTTGCACAGATGATATTGCATTGCAAGTCGTTATTCCCACAAATACAATTGGAAATTGCTCTGCCAAACGAATGCGGTCAGCACAAAGACCTACTCCATTCTGCAGACACAGTGACAATCTCCGAGGAAAACGACAACGACTTCTCCCTCTCACAAATTGATATGCGTTTACTCGAAATCGCTGACATGGCAATCGTTATGCCATTAGAGAACATGCCGCGCGACCCGTCAACGGTTCTATTGTCACGTATGACACGCCAAAAAGGCGTCGAAATCATCTTCTACTCTGATACAGGCATCCACAGAGCCAAAGCACAACGCTTACCGAAAAACATGTAAACGTAAAAGGGACGCAGCAGACCGCGTCCCTTTTTATGGCCACCCGTTCCCATAGGTCAAACATACCGCTACTGCACTATCACTGCTACAGGCGATTGATAATCGCGTTACAAAACAACGGCAATCCTTTTCCGCAATGCCTTCGCCGCCGCGAACGCATCTTGACTTTTCATAATCGCCGTCACAACCGCTGCCCCGTTAGCACGGCTGCCACGCAGGATATCCAAGTTTTCGGCATTTAGCCCACCAATGGCGACAATTGGCAAACCTGTCGCTTCGGCAATGGCATCGAGTGTCGATACTTTGGTAAGAACCGTCTTAACTTTGGTCGTTGTCGGAAAAATCGCGCCCACACCAAGATAGCTTGCACCCTCCGCCAAGGCTTGCTCAGCTTGCAGCACGGTTTTTGTTGTTGCACCAATAATGGCTGACTCACCCATCAATCGTCGCGCTATCTTAACAGGCATATCCTCTCGCCCCAAGTGCACGCCTGCCGCGTCAACTGCTATGGCGATATCAATTCTATCATCAATAATCAACGGTACATTATGCATATCAGTAATGGCTTTGACTTTTTGCGCCAGCACAAGATATGCGCTGCCATTGCATTCTTTCTCGCGCAATTGCACTATCGTCACACCACCGGCGCAGGCACGGTCAACGGTATGCAAAAATTGCTCATCGGTCAAACCATCGCGGTTGGTCACTAAATATAATGTTAAATCCATGATTATTTCCTCCCTACCCCCTTTCGAAAAAGAGGATGCTATATATCGCTTGCGTATCAACATCGTAACGGCTAGGGGAGGGAGACTCTACACCCTTATATAATCCGTATAAACAGGCTGCAACCCCTGCTGTACTATCATCTTATGAATCTCATCAACTCCACGCGGATCGGAAATGGCAAATTGCTCATCCCCTTTTGCCTCATCGCCATGTCCGCCAACACCGACCTTGACCCCCGCCGAAATCTTGTTGGCAGCAAGCTCTAGTACATGATTGCGAAAATGCGCACGTTCGCGCGTCGAAATATTGATAGAGGCATACGGCATAAAAATCCGATACGCCAACAACACTTGCAATAGCTCACGTTCATTAGTTTCAACTCCATATCCACGCAACCTCGGTACGGAAAAGGAAATTTCAATGTGCGGATACACTTGCTGGACATAATAAGCGTGTACAGCGGCGGCCAAAGCATCCCGCCGCCAATCATCTAACCCCAACAACGCGCCAAATCCCACACCCCGCATGCCGCTTTGTAAAGCACGTTCTTGCGAATTAAAGCGATAATCGTAATCGGATTTTGGTCCGTCGGGATGGCATTGTTTATACACATCTCGGTCATACGTCTCCTGATACACACTAACAAAATCAGCACCTTTTCGCCGCAAAGCATGGTATTCTGCACACTCTAACGAATAAATCTCAACGCCGACAGTCGAAAAACACGTTGCCGCAATTTCAACTGCCTTGGCAATATACTCAACCGGCGAGTGCTCACGCGATTCCCCCGTCAACAACAAAATCTCAGTCAATCCCATATCAGCAACAGCATGGCATTCCCGCTCAATTTCATCCAGCGACAACTTGCCGCGCCGAATATCCTTGTTGCAGTTAAATCCGCAATAAACACAATGATTGACGCAATAATTGGAAATGTATAACGGCGTATAAAGCGCGACGTTATTGCCATGATAACGAGCGCGTTCTTGTTTTGCGCGAATCGCCATGTTTTCGAGAAATTTATCAGCCGCAGTTGAGAGCAACGTCATCAAGTCGTGCGGTTGCAATGTTTCTTTGTTTAGTATATTTAGCACGTCTACTTGCGTGAAAGCATTAGCATCAAAAGCTTTTATGCACTGTGTTACTTTCTCTAAAATATCCATTTCATCTAATCCCCTAAAAAGCCCGTCAGTGGACTGGACGCTTCGCCTTCACGATCAAGTACACGCCCAAGCTTTGCCAAATACGCCTGCCGCCCCGCCTCAATTGCCAATTTAAACGCCGATGCCATCATGCCCACATCACCCGCCGTAGCGATGGCCGTATTTGCCATTACTGCAGCACAGCCCATTTCCATTGCCGCACAGGCCTGCGATGGCCGCCCGATACCGGCATCTACGATAATTGGCAAGTCGATCTCATCAATCAAGATTTGAATAAATTCGCGCGTTGACAATCCCTTATTGCTGCCAATCGGCGCACCTAACGGCATAATCGCCGCCGCGCCAGCCGCTGCCATTTTCCGCGCAGCAACCAAATCAGGATACATATACGGCATAACAATAAACCCCTCCGCCGCAAGAATTTCCGTGGCTTTGACAGTTTCATGATTGTCCGGCAAGAGATACTTGCTGTCGTTGATGACCTCGATTTTCACAAAACTGCCACAACCTAACTCGCGTGCAAGTCGTGCAATGCGCACCGCCTCATCTGCGTTACGCGCACCCGATGTATTGGGCAGCAGCGTAATGCCAGGCGGAATATAGTCCAAAATATTCTCACGCCCGCCTACATTGGCGCGACGCAAAGCAAGCGTCACCATTTCAGCCCCGCCATGTTCAATCACTTTTTTCGTAAATTCCAACGAGAATTTCCCGGAACCAAGGATAAATCGAGATAAAAAGCGATGGTTTCCTATTGTTAGCTTGTCATTCATACTTCATTCTCCTCTAGAATCAGCCGTAAAACCATATTCGCCTGATGTCCGGCGCAAATTATCACGCGCGGGGCCATCAATCCATGCTCCGGCGTTGTTTGAAAATCGCCACAAACGTATAAATTAGCAAAACGGCGCACTGTCTTAATTTCGTTGGCGCAGCCATAACCAGCCATACCGGACGCCGCAACCAGCTTTACACCCTCAACTTCCAATAATTCATTGGTAATATCTGCCTTAGACTGCGGATTGTCAAATGCCTCACAAACAATCGGATAGCCGGCGAAAATCGCCTGTGCGTTGCCCTCATCAACGCGCACATTTTTCGTATACACTGTAATAAACGGATTTGCCTGCTTAATTTGTGCTTGTAATGCCTCCGTTTTGCACTGCCCCAAATGAGTAAGATTGTAATGCTGACGGTTAAGGTTGCTTAGCTCAACCACATCAAAATCCACGAGGAGCAACGTCCCTACCCCAATGCGCGCCAACATCATGGCAATGTTTGAGCCCAGGCCGCCAAGTCCTGCAATGGCAATGCGTGCCGCCTTTAATTTAGCCTGTACATCCGGGGCATTCCGCGCGTACATCATGCTCTCAAATTCGTTGCTGTGCATAGTAGCCATACTCATCCACCACCTACAAAATGCACAACTTCCAACTTGTCGCCATTGATAAGAACATCACTATCAAATGCACTCCGCGGCACAATGTGGCCGTTTTTCTCAACTGCCACACGCTGTAAGTCATAGCTTTCCCGCATTAAAAGTGCCGTAACCGACATGCCTTTATCAATGACAATTGATGTCCCATTGACCATAACCATATCAGTCATATAGCTTCACTGTCCCGCCACTCAGAATTGTGTTTGTCGTCCGCACTGCACACATTTTACCGCACATCGAACAAGAATATTTGTCTTTCGGCGGCGCACTTTCGTGATACTTTCGCGCTTTTTCCTTATCAATAGCGAGCTTGAACATCGTTTCCCAGTCGAGATTGCGACGCGCATCCGACATACGGTTATCAATATCGCGGGCATTGGGAATACCTTTGGCAATATCACCGGCGTGCGCGGCAATTTTCGAGGCTATAATCCCCTCACGCACATCATCAACATCAGGCAACCGCAGATGTTCGGCCGGCGTGACATAGCATAGAAAATCGACACCATTCGCCGCGGCAATTGCGCCACCGATGGCAGACGTGATATGGTCATAGCCCGGCGCAATATCAGTGACAAGTGGCCCCAGCACATAGAATGGTGCGTTGTGACAGAGACGTTTCTGCAAGGTTATGTTAGCGGTAATCTCATTGAGTGCCATATGTCCGGGGCCTTCAACCATGACCTGCACGTCTTTTTCCCATGCACGTTTGGTCAAGTGCCCAAGCTCAACCAACTCACTGATTTGCGCCGCATCGGTGGCATCGTCAATACATCCTGGTCGCAAAGCGTCGCCCAAGCTAACAGTCACGTCAAATTCGCGCAAAATCTCCAGCACATCATCGTAATGTTCAAAAAAAGGATTCTCCTTGCCTGTCATTTCCATCCAAGCGAAGAGCAGCGACCCGCCGCGTGACACAATATTCATACGGCGCCCATCACGTTTGAACGCCTCTATCGCCGTTCGATTGATTCCGGCATGAATGGTCATGAAGTCCACGCCCTCAACTGCGTGCGCCCGAATGACGTCAAGAAAGTTCGCCGCTGTAATGTCGCACAGCTCTTTATCCAGATACCCGATGGCATCATACATCGGCACAGTACCAATCATCGCAGGCGATTTGGCAATCAAAGCCGTACGGAATTCGTTAGTTTTGCCGGTATTGCTCAAATCCATAATCGATTCAACACCGAATGACAACGCCATATCAACCTTTTGCATTTCCAGCGAATAATCCTTACAATCGCCTGATACACCCAGATTTACATTGATTTTCGTCCGCAATCCCGTGCCGATACCCTCAGGTGACAACGCAGCATGGTTGACGTTGGCAGGGATGGCGATTTCGCCACTTGCCACGCGGGCCACCAACAGCTCAATATCCATATTCTCTTTTTGCGCCACTGTTTTCATCTGCTCAGTAACAATGCCACGTTTGGCAGCATCCATTTGGGTGGTGTAATTTCTCATAGTTCCTTCCCCACGAAACAGGTTTCGCGGAGTCCCCTTTCTTGATTATATCGGCGGACTTCCGGCGACGAATAAAAATGATTCAATGGCCCATGCCCCTCGCCGATATTCGGCGCACACGCAATCGCCTCTGTCACATACTGCTTCGCCGCACCAACTGCCTCCGCCAATGCTAGCCCATTTGCCAAATTCGCCGCAATTGCCGATGACAACGTACAGCCTGTCCCATGTGTGTTGTGACTGTCAATGCGTTGGTGTGTAAAGGTTTGAAAGCTTTTTCCATTGAAGAGTACATCCACGGCATCGCCTATCAAATGTCCTCCCTTAATAAGTACGTTTTTTGCACCTAACTTATAGACTTCTTGTGCGGCAGATTTCATATCGTCAATATTCTCAACCGCCTGTCCAACAATAACAGCTGCTTCGGGAATGTTAGGCGTAAGCAAGTATGCGCGGGAAATAATCTTGCGACGTAAGGTATCAAGTGCGTCAGCTTGCATAAGTGCGTGACCACCCTTGGCAATCATCACAGGGTCAATCACAGTCAGCGGCGGTGCATATTGCACCAGCTTGTTTGCCACAGCTTGCATAATAGTTGCGTCCGATAGCATGCCTACTTTGACAGCATGTACTTCAATATCCTCAAAAATGGCGTCCATCTGGTTTGCAATCATGCTTGTCGCCACGTTCTCGACAGAAATCACACGGCAAGTATTCTGTGCCGTTACGGCAGTTATCACACTCATGCCATAACACCCATGCGCACTGAATGTTTTAATATCCGCCTGAATCCCCGCGCCGCCGGAGCAGTCAGAGCCGGCAATGGTGAGTAGATTTTTCATAAAATTTTCTCCCTCACAAAAACGCCCCTATCCCAACGATAAGAGCGTTCAAATGAACTTTTTGCTCCCTACGTCGGTCTTAACCAACAGGTTCAAAGGGTCTATCTCAACCGTGTCCCTGCACAGTACCCCTGCAACATTTTATAGTATATCACGCCACGACACACCTGTCAACCCTGTCGAAACACATCTCCAAACCCCGCATACGCATCCGGCACTTTGCCGACAATAATCGTTTCGGCAATGACAACCTGCGCGCGAACCGTCACATCGGTATTCTGTGACATGGTTAATACGCCCATGTGAAAGTCTAAGTTCATGACAATTTGGTGCTGCGTCTGATTTATCCCCGCCGCACTGAAATTATTTTCCAAATCGGCCGTCACCGCGCCTATGGGCACAATCCGAACGCCAATGCGCGGACCACGCCCCATCAACAGCCGGTTACTCGATAAGTTGCCGATGGGAATCGCCAAATCGCTGCGGTTGATGCTCTCAACCCTCCGTAGCACCTCGGCGCTGACTTCGGCTTTCAATGCATTCACACCTGCCATGTTGGTGCGCAATGCACGAATTTCGCCACTTCCGTCGCGCTCAAATGTAATCAAATCATCATACCCCACACCCTCGCGTGAAAGTACATCCAATACCGCCTCATTGATGGACATCGTAGCGAGATTCCGCACCCGCGCGCCGGCGACCTGTGCCACACCCGGGCGAATTTGTGTGTCAATCCAGATATAGAACATGACGATAATGCTCAATAATAGACATAGCAATAAAATACGCCGCTTTCGCCTATTCGGTAGGTATGCTCGCGAACGGCTGCGAAATAATGGACGCGAAAAACGTGGTGCCCGAAAACGACCTTTCCAGCGCAAACGCGAAAAAAGTCGCGGCAGTCGCAGTCGAAACACTCGGAATTTTTGCATGAGAACAACCCCTCTCGCGACAGTATATCACGGAGGGGTTGGCCATTATGCTTAGCAATTTTAAGGTCTGTTGTCTATAACGTATTCGATATGCCCTTTGTTTTCAGTGAAACCGATAGATTCCATCACCGAATTGTCAATGCCGTCTACAACGGTGCAGCTGATAAAATCTATACCGACTTTGTTCAATGCCTCGACCATCATCAATCCCATTTTTTTGGCGATGCCATACCTATCATTTTCTAGCAACGCCCCGTTTTCATGCTGATTTGCACCTTGCAATTCCAGTTCAAAATAAAATTCGCAAATTTTTGCGTATAGCTTATCGTGAATCACTCGAAGTATGCCGACAAGTTCATTTTCGCAAAACGCACCAACAATGAGATCAGAATTATACAACGGGATTGCGGCGGTTTCCTTGTCGTAGCACCGTGCCTCATACATGCCGTTGCGCACATAAAAACGCCAAAGTTGATCTTCCGATATTTCGGGATTGACAAGAATTTTCACATCACCCGGGTTTCTTTTGACTCTGAAAAGCCGGTTAACGGAAACGCCGAAAAATTCCGCAATCATGGGTATCAAGTACAAATCGGGCGTAGTGATATTGTTTTCCCATTTGCTGACAGATTGATAGGTAATCGAAAGATATTCGGCCAGCTGCTCCTGAGTAACGCCCTTTTCAGTACGGAGAGTTTTAATGTTTTCGCCAATATTAAGTGCCATTTTTTATCCTCCATAAATATAGTTGCATTACGTAACACAACCATATAATATCATGGCAAGAGCAATTTCAACAATAACGCATTCGGTTACTTTGATTAGCGTGGTGCGTTAGTTGCTCCTATTTTCCAAAAGCCATTTGGTCGCAAAGTCAACTGCCGGCTTAAAGTCAAACAATTTACATGTAGCAAGTCCAATTTGTCCCACCGCTACACCGCCTCCACGCTCATAAGCATTGCCGATAACAAGGAAGTCACCTTCACCGGCATAATCATAATCTTCGACTGATTTCCATGTCCGTTTTCCTGCCTCAGTCATAATAAACCGTTCGGGCACTTTCGACAAACGTCCGGTCAAGGCTTCAGCAAGATGAAACGCAGTGCAACAGTCGTAATCCACGCCAAGCAATAAAATCTTTGCGCCAAAATTATAAATCGCCCCTAAAGGAGTTTCCATTCCTTGCGACGGCGTTAGCGCGTGTTGCGCAACGATTTGTTTAGCCAGCTTTCCGTTTGCTGTAAACGAAACATATGGGTGGTCAGAGCGCAACGTCCCCGGATAGGTGCGAAAATACTCCGGAATTATTCCCAAGCCGCGAACAAAAACAGGTGTGGTGTTTTTGTCGAACGGCAACATCGTTTCACGAAACATTTCGTGCCATTCTACGGGCAGAGGTGGATTTTCATAATTGAGCGGGTCATCATTTTCCCAAGTAAACGCCGGCATCACTACCGTACCGCTACTACCAACCGCTTTCAATAATGCTCGAACAACTGCTTCTTGTGCACCAAAAACTGTGCCAAGCGCCGATAGCGACGAATGCACCATTAGTACATCACCGCCTGAAATCCCCATTGCGTTCAGCCCGGCATAAATGCTATCAATAGTGCTTGGCACTTTAGTTTTATTCATTCCAACTCCCGCACAGCCCGCGCCACATCAATTCCACCACTATACGCCGCCTTGCCGACAATTGCGGCGTCAACGCCCATGTCGTGCAGGCGCCGTAAATCTTCATGATTACTCATGCCGCCGCTGGCAACAATCGCACAGCTCAACTTCTCGCGCAATGTACGATACAATGCAAAATTCGGACCTTCAAGCATTCCGTCTTTGTCAATATCAGTCACAATCAACGTGCAAACGCCGCGCTTTTCCATATCAATCGCCATATCCAGTGACGTTACGCCACTGTTTTGCAGCCAACCATCAGTCTTAACGTCATCGTTCAGCGCGTCAATACCAATAGCAATGCGGTCGCCGTATTTCGCCACCGCTTGGCTCACAAATTCGGGATTGCGCACCGCCGCCGAGCCGATAATCATACGTGTTATGCCCAGTTTGTCGGCACGTTCAAGACACACCATGTCGCGCAGCCCGCCCCCGAGCTCAATCTTAACGCTCAATTTACAAAGCGCGGCAATCACGTCACCGTTGACGGATACGTCGCCTTTTGCGGCGTCAAGGTCAACGACATGAATCATGCTTGCGCCGGCGTCAATAAAACGTTGTGCCGTTTCAACGGCATTGTCGGCAACTTTATGCGCCGTCGCGTAATCGCCGCGCTGTAAACGCACGCATTGCCCGTTGTGCAGGTCAATCGCGGGTAAAATAATCATGCATCAATACTCCCTTTTGTCGAAGTTGCGCCCGCCAGTGGTACCATTGCGCCGCGCAACGCACGGGCAACAGCTTTGAAAATCGCCTCGGTCATGTGATGACCGTTTGTGCCGTAATACAAGTTGATATGCAACGTAATTTTTGCATTATTGCAAACAGCGCGCAAAAACTCTTCGGTCATATCGTACGTATAGCCGCCGCTTGCGCCTGTTAATTGCGGTTTGCTGAAATCGTTGAACACAAGAAACGGCCGCCCGCTGAGGTCAATCGTGGCTTCGGCGAGCGCTTCGTCCATAGGAATTGCCGCCGATGCAAAGCGCGCCATGCCGGACTTATCTCCTAAAAGTTCGTAGAGCGCCTGTCCCAGCAAAATGCCGGTATCCTCGATGGTGTGGTGTGCGTCAACGTGCAAGTCGCCCGCAGCAGAGAGCCGTAAGCCCAGCCCTGCATGGAAAAACAGCGCATCAAGCATATGGTCAAAGAACCCTATGCCGGTAGCGATTTCGCGTGTAAGGTCGGTGCGGCTGATGATGAGTTTAATGTCGGTTTCCTTAGTACGCCGTGCGGCGGTCGCATTTGGTGTGGTCATGATGTGTGTCCTCCCGGTTGTGTTGTTGTGGGTGTTTTTATTTTCTGAATATGTCAATCGCGTGACTCGTAATCCCCAACATATCTTCGCGTTCACAAGTAGCGAAGTGATACTTCAAATATAACTCAAATGTAGCTTTATCCATCGCGTCAACAGCTTCACGCATAATCATTGTGTACCCGTCTGATGCTACATAATGCAACCGAGCAACGCGAAATTTTGACATTAAATCGTCAATATGCTCTTTGCGAACAAGCTCAAATAATTCTGCTTCATTAGATTTTACAGTAAATGTAGTAGGGTCTATCAAATCTTGCTCGATATAATTTGAAATATTGATGTTACCGCGACTAAACCCCTCATCAAGAATACAGCCATCTGATATGACATACGCAACAAAAATAATCCCGCCTCGTTTTGTAACACGGATTGCCTCGCTCAACGCTCGTAGCTTGTCCTCTTTATTATATAAGTGATACATTGGCCCTAAAAGAAGTGTAATATCATATTTATTGTCTGAAAAATCGGATAAATTCATGGCGTTGCCTTGTGTAATGGTCACCATTTCATCGGGCTGAGTATTTTGACGAAAAATTTGTATATTATGTTCGATAAGTTCTATGGCATCAACGACATATCCTTGACGTGCCAACGCATGGGAATACCGACCGGTTGCTGCCCCTATTTCAATCACATGGTCACCCGGTTTTATATACTTATCAATGTAACGCATTGTGGTAAGAAACTCCACCGAACCACGCTGTGATATAAGGCGTTTATCTTCGTCACAAGTATTCGTGTAATAGTCTACTAGAAATTGATTCGGTTGCATGGTGTGTCCTCCCGGTTGTAGTCTGTTTGGGTTTTATTTGATTATTTAGTGTGGGTAGGCATCGCTATTGCTTATACTCTGTACTGCTTCTTACAATATCATAATTCACGTTTTGCCAAAATCAGCTGTTTGGCACATTCTATTTCCTCAGCATCAGGATTCCAGAAATCAGGAGCAGCTAACCCGCAAACTCTCTCCATTTCTTTTCCGAGTATTGTTTTGTTACCCCCCGGAAAACAGCTATTGCATACTTTGCAAGTTCTTACATTTGACCAAACGATTTCTTTGATACGCTCATCAGCTATTAAATTCTCATCGGCAAGACCCTCACAAGAAAAGCTGACCCACCAAGAACCGGTAAAAATTCCGTCAAGCTGAGACACTCGTATATAACACGTACGTTTTCCTTTGACGCTGACCATCCAATTATTTTTAGTAGCCCATGCGGGTGATATCTTGTTTGCCCGAAGCCACGTGACGAAGTTCAACAAGTTATCCAGCCTTTCACCAACAAGGGCTTTGCCCGCGATGTCTTCGATTTGAGGACGAGTATTTTTTTGACATTCATGCAAGGGTTTTACATCTTGTTCGGCTTTTTGAACATCGTTGTGTTTTACGACTTTTTTCGGCACTTCACTCCTTGCCGTTTTCTCTAATTCTATCAGTCTTTTTATGCCATTTATCACCGTTTCACTGGGATTCTCAACCAGCGTGAACGTTCTGCTAAAATGGCAAACACCTTCAATCTCCTTACCGAGAATTATTCTGCTTTCACCGCCGACACAGGGTTTATTCGAGCTGCAACCTGTACCTGACCCGTTGCTGCTATAAATACAGTAAACGACATTATCAAAAATGATTTTCTGTAATCCTTCACCCATTATCAAATCTTCATATTTATTTGTATCATTAAGACAATCAAGGTAAAGGGCAACAGCCCATGGATTCTTCTGTTCGGGTAGCAGATGTACAGTACAAATCACCTCGCCCTTATAACTCACCTTCCAAGTATTCCAAGCAGTCCACACAGGTTGTAACTTGATTGTCCGCAAATACACAACAAAATCCAACGCAGTTATTTTCATATCTCCATCAAGGTATTTGGAGATGCTTTCTTCAATTATCGGTTTAGCCTTCTTTGGAATTGACATTTTAATTTCCTCAATACCTAATATAAAATTTCGCTGTTATGTTGACAGACCGCGAGCGCAGGCGAGTTTGCTTATCTTGTGCTTTTTAGTTCTGCAATGCAGAGCTTCCACGCTTCCACTAATTTTTTGATTTCTTCAAATGTATCGGCAGTAGGATTCACGAACATGATAGGACAATGGCAAATGTTATCAAACTTTTCGCCAAGAATAATAAAACTCTGTCCAGGTTGACTGCCGCAACCGCAAACTTCACCGTTTGTTCTAAAATGGTTACATTGATTAAGATTATTGAAAACAAAGTTTTTCATTTCGTCACTTATCGGATAACTGTTAAAATCGCTAGTGCAAACACTGCTATTTTGTCCAAAGAAAATACGCAATGTTGAAGGTTCAGTGACGAAAAAACATATCGCTTCACCCAAGTGATTCCATCCAGATATTTCGTCCATATGCTCCACAAAGGCAAGCGCATTTGTCAACAAATCACCACTTAGGTTAGTATTAAATTCCTCTTCAATTTTTGGCTTTACTCGTTCTGACATTTTTGCAATCCTCCTACACCAAATATAAATTCCCTACACGTCCAATCGCCCCACGCCTACACCAAGTACCCCGCTGAGCTGTCCTCCCAATCGTCCATCGCCGCGACAAACGCCGCGTTTTCCTCACGGCTACCCACTGTTACACGCAGTAAGTCCGGCTTTAAGTACCGTGTAGCAATGCCTTGGGCAGTCATATGTGCGTGCAGTAACTGCGCGTCTGCGCCTTTGAGCAAGATAAAGTTCGTTTGCGTATCCAAACGCTCCAAAAGCCGCTCCACTGAGTCAATTGCAGTGATAAATTCGCGTTTGTTGTCCAAAATCTCGGCAATCATGGCTTTCAATTGCGCCGGCTCGCGTAACACTGCCGCGCCTACTGCTTGCGTCAACGCATTGACGTTAAACGGCGAGCGCACGTTGTGCAACGCCGTAATAATTGCCTCACTCGCCATGGCAAATCCCAGCCGAATACCTGCCAAGCCAAACGCCTTTGAACAAGTGCGCAGCACAATCAAATTCGGATACTCATCTAAACTCGGCAGCATACTGTCTTCGCAAAAATCGGCGTACGCTTCGTCAACGACAATGAGTGCGTCGGTCGAACGCAGTAAGCGCACGATTTCGGCTTGCGGAATCACCGCGCCTGTCGGGTTGCATGGGCTCGAAAAGATGACCAAGTCAACAGCCTGCGCCTTTTCAATCAAAGCGTCAAGATTAACGTCATCGCGCGGCAAATCGGCGACTTCAATGTCTGCCAACCCCGCGTAAAATGCGTACATATCAAAGTCTGGTTTGGTGACCAAAACCTTGCCGTCACGCGGCAGCAGTGCCATCATTAACAGCGAAATCAGCTCATCGCTGCCGTTGCCTGCAACAACTTGCTCGACACGAACGCCGAAATAATCCGCCGCCAACGCGCAACATTCACGCGCTATGGGGTCAGGGTAACGGTTGAGTTTTACATCCGCCAATGCGGCTTGCAAATCCACCTGCGGCGGCTGAAAATTTTCGTTGCCATTGAGAATCACTTTTGCCTTTTGCGGGCTGGGGCGGTATGGTGTAAAGGCGCGTTGCTTTTCCGCAATTTTCGGCGGCAAGCCTTGCCATGTCGGGTGTGTCATCGTGTTTTTCTCCCTATCAATTGGTGTGGCATCAGGCGAACATTGTTCGTCCCTACTTGAATCTGTATTTTACGCTGTTTGCATGGGCGTCTAAGCCCTCTTCTTCGGCGATATTGATAATATCGTCTTTTAACGCCAGCAAGTTTTCCCGGGAAAACTCAATCAAACTCATGCGGCGCAAAAAGCTGTCTGCCGACAGCGGTGAAAAGAACCGCGCACTACCCGATGTCGGCAACACATGGCTCGGTCCTGCCATGTAGTCACCCAACGGTTCGGGGCTGTACGCGCCCAGGAATACCGCGCCTGCATGTTTGATGAGCGGCAATAATTCGCGCGGATTTTCTGTGATAATTTCCAAATGTTCTGGTGCAAAGACATTGGATAGCTCGGCGCATTGCTGCAAATCATCGCATACAACCATCACGCCAAAACCTTCAATCGACTGTGCCGCAATCTCTTTGCGCGGCGATTCGTCTAACTGTTTTTGCAATTCGTCACGCACGGCGTCAATGAGTTGCTGCGAATTGGTCAACAGTATCGACTGCGCCAATGCGTCATGCTCGGCTTGGCTCAAAAAATCGGCGGCAACAAATTTGGGGTCGGCGGTTTTGTCGGCAATCACCAAAATCTCCGACGGCCCTGCGACGTGGTCGATGTCAACTTGCCCGTAAACCATGCTCTTTGCCGCGGCAACGTAAGCGTTGCCCGGGCCGACAATTTTATCAACTTTCGGCACAATGCCGTACCCGTATGCCAATGCCGCAACCGCCTGTATGCCGCCGACGGCAAACACACGGTCAACGCCTGCAATGTACGCGGCGGCAAGTACGCTTGGCTTCAAGTGCGCCGTGGGCGGCGTTACCATAATAATCTCAGATACGCCTGCGGCTTTGGCCGGCACTGCGTTCATCAACACCGACGACGGATACGCCGCCGTACCGCCCGGGACGTAGATTCCCACACGCCGCAACGGGCGCACCAACTGCCCGACTCTGCCACCAACGGGTGAATCCCACTCGCTGTCTTGCAGCACAATACGCTTTTGATAATCAAAAATTTGGTCGCGCGAACGCTCCAACGCGCGGCGCAAATCAATGTCAATGCTGTCGTACGCCTCCCGCAATGTTTCTTGCGAAATCTCGTACGGCGCAGTGCCGTCAAATTCCATTGAGCATGCAACCACGCCGTCCCAGCCTTTGGCGCGGATATCTTGCATAATCGCCTGTGTTTTTTGCTGTATGTCTTGCTCGACTGCTGTGCGCTTGCTCTGGGTAGCGGCAATTAAAGGCTGTGCTTCATTATATTTTACAATATTCATAATTTAATGTTCTCCAATAACGCCTTAATCTCGGCTTTGCGCGTTCTCATCGAAGCCGTGTTTACGATTACACGTGCGCTGATTTTTGCGATTTCTTCAATCTCACGCAACCCGTTGGCACGCAGCGTTTCGCCTGTTTCCACCAAATCTACAATACCATCTGCTAACCCAAGCAACGGCGACAATTCAACCGAACCTTCGATTTTAATCAGCTCAACATCCATGCCGCGTTCGGCGAAATATTGCGCCGCAACATTGGGGTATTTTGTGGCAACCCGACGGCGTTTGTAAGTATTAAAAAAGTCCACGCCATTGGGTACAGCCAGCATGAAACGACAAGCACCGAATCCTAAGTCTAAAACTTCGTAGAACGATTGCCCTTGCTCCAAAATCGTATCTCTGCCCACCACGCCGATGTCAACAACGCCGCGCTCGACGTATGTAATTACATCGGGTGCCTTGGCAAGCACGACTTGATACTTACCACCGTCCAACGGCACAATCAGCCGCCGACCCGGCGACTTTACGTCAGTGCAATCCATGCCGGCACGCTCGAACAACTCAACTGTTTTCTTCTCCAACCGCCCTTTGGTGAGCGCAATTGTCAGTGGTTTCATACACACACCTCCGAAAGTGCTTCCAAATCAACGGCGAAACCCACAGCAGGCAAATCACGCCCGAATTTCGATAACAAATTATCATACCGCCCGCCCGTAATAATCGGTGTGCCGACACCATGGATATACACATCAAAAATCAATCCTGTATAGTAATTCAGCGGTGTTGACGGCCCGATTGCGCCTTTGTCGGCATGCCCGATTTCTATATGCGCATTGTCAAGCCCGCACGCGGCAATTGTTTCGTCAAGCAAGCGCAATATTTCTTTATCGGCAATCTCAGCCTCTACGCCGAGTAGTTCCAGCCCGATTTGCCACCGCTGCGAATCGGCACCTTTGTGGCTGGCGTCACTGCGATACACAGGCTGCGAGTAATACAGCCGAAACGGCGGTTCTTGCGCCTTTAATCGTGTACCGACAAGCCGCGCAATGGGCGTAGTATTGTCGGGACGCATGACCAAAATTTTGCCCTCACGGTCGACGAGTTTCACCATCGCTTCTTGCGCAATGGGGCTTCCCGATTGCGCAATGGTATCGTAATATTCCAAAGTCGGAGTCATCACTTCACTGTACCCGTTGTGCGAGAAGACATCCGTAATTTTTTGCTCATATGTACGGCGGCATTGGCACTCGTCAAACAACCAATCACGGCTGCCCTCCGGTGTCCCCGCCCAATTTGTTTGTGTCATAGTTTTCACCTCTTACAATGGGCATTGTAACATAAATATGTTAATATAGCAAACACCCCCGCAAGGCAAGGCGTTGAGGCCTTATCTTGCGGAGTGCTTGTGTGGTACGATAACGCACCTCGGTTCGTTTATATTGATGTAAACGGTTTGTTAGTAATACACATGAACAGCCCAATTTATCGGGCAGAAAACAATTTTCCGCATAAACACTTGCTCAAACACATGATAACATGTTATTAAAATTTGGAGGATTCGTCTATGCCGACATTTGCGCCTAAACTTATTGTTACCGACCTTGACGGCACATTATTACGCCGTGATAAAACAATTTCGCAATATACTGTCGATATTTTTGCCAAATGCCGTGCGCGCGGCATTAAAATCGCGTTTGCCACGGCGCGTCCTGTGCGTTCGGTTGCTGCACTTGCCGCCAAGGCGTTAATTGCACCCGATGCCTTAGCCTACCACAACGGCGTGATTATCGAAATCGACGGCGCAATCACGCATCGATTCGGCATTCCACATGAAATGGCAGCATCCATCGTAGGAAAATCGCTATCAATATTTCCTTCTATGCGTGTCTTCGTCGAAACAGACGACTTTCTATATGTCAATTATGATGATTTTCCTTGCGACTCTTGGCGCATCAACTGTGCCAGCCTCACCGATTTGCCATGCAAGATCATTGATAAAATCTGTTTCGTTACACCGCAATATGATGAGCCTATTTCGCTAGATGTGATTGCAGGCATTAAAACCCTATTGTCCGATGATTTGCGCTACTTATTGGTCGAAGGCGCGCAATACATGCCGGTAACAAGCAAACAGGCTGGCAAAGACCTGGCATGCCAACATTTTGCAACACGTTACGATATTGCAACGGCCGACATTGTAGCTTTCGGCGATGATTACAATGACCTTGAAATGCTGCGTGCCTGCGGTGTTGGCGTCGCCATGGGCAATGCTTGCGAGGGTGTCTGTGAGGCTGTCGATTTAATCTGCGATAGCAACGAAAATGATGGTGTGGCAAAATGGTTGGAAGAAAATGTGCTGAACAACTAAAAAAGGGCTTGACAATGGCGCGTGAGTGTCGTATAATAACGAAGTTGTCAGTTGCGGAGGCATAGCTCAGTTGGTAGAGCATACGCCTTACAAGCGTAGGGTCACAGGTTCGAGCCCTGTTGCCTCCACCACATCATCGCAAACATCCGCTCTGCTTTCCTCTTGAAACAGGTTTCGCTTGAGGAGGGACTGGATTGTAGTCTCTGACCGCGAGCATTGTCGAGTAATGTGTTTTTTTGGCTTCATGGCCCGGTAGTTCAGTTTGGTTAGAACGCTAGCCTGTCACGCTAGAGGCCGAGGGTTCGAGTCCCTTCCGGGTCGCCACCAGGCGCCGAATAGGCGCAATACACCGGAGCAAAGTACCTTTTGCTCCGTTTCTGCGGGAGTGACTCAGTGGTAGAGTGTCACCTTGCCAAGGTGAAAGTCGCGGGTTCAAATCCCGTCTCCCGCTCCAAACGCCTCTGTAGCTCAGTCGGTAGAGCAACGGACTGAAAATCCGTGTGTCGTTGGTTCGATTCCGACCGGAGGCACCAAGCAAATCCCGCTAAACACCTTGACTTACAAGGGTTTGACGGGATTGTTTGTTTTAGTGATATTTTTCGTCAGTGGTGAATTCCCCGGAGCGGATGTATTAAGTTATTGAGTTGGCGAACGGTTGGTATGCACACTATCTTGTAATCTTGGATGAAGAAGTTGCTACAGCAGCATTTGAAGAATGGCAAAATGCTCAATTCAACCTAGGCAACGACGAGCAGTAAAAATGCAGCAAACACACCAGCATATACTTCTCCCCATCTATCAAAAAAAGACCGCGAGAGCGGTCTTTTTTGTAGGTTCTATGCGTCTTTCTTGCGGACTTTCATCAGCAAATTCCAAATGGGGCCAGACAGCAATATCGACGAATATGCACCCGCCGCAATACCGAAGAACAAAGGTAACGCAAAATCACGCACACTGGGCACACCCAAGAAAATCAGGAACGTAACCGGCAACATGGTCGTGATGGTCATATTCACCGCGCGAGACAACGTAAGGTGCGTCGCCTCATCAATAACAGTAGCTGTATCAATTTTGCGTTCGCGACTCTTAGTTTCGCGCACACGGTCGAACAAAATAATGCTGGCGTTCAATGAATAGCCAAGCGTGGTCAGCATAACGGCAATAAACGTCATGTTAACAGGGATTTGGAACACCACATAAGCGCTCAGCACCACAAGTAAGTCATGCGCCTGTGAGGCGATGACCGCAAGCCCCGAACGGAACTCAAAGCGAATGCCGATATAGATTAAAATCAACAACGCTGCCAACAGCGTCGCCATAATAGCAATATTGCGCAAATCGGCGCTCACCGCCGCTCCAATGTACGAATACAGCGGCGGCTCAATATCGTAAGCCTCAACCATAGCATTCTGAAATGCCTCAACCTCCGCCGTTGATACACGCGATAAGCGCAACAAAACAATGGAATTTTCAATCGCATCATCGCCAATACCGCCAACACGCTGTAACATGGATGGCGCAACGCCGAAGATTTCAGTCGCCAAAGCCTCTACTTCAACCGACTCCTCACGGGAAACATAACGTCCAAAATCGCTTTCAATTTCAATGCCACCTAAAAAATCAATGCCCAAGTTAATAAAAGACGTATTACTCTGTTGCACAATTAAACTGCCTGCACCAATCAATCCCGGCATAATTAAAATTAAGCTGATCAATACCGACCATTTGAAGTTCTTAACAAATGAGAACTTTCCGATTCTTTTTTTCAATGACATGTTAGGCTACCTCCTTGCTCGTCGATGCCCCAGAAAGCTCAGATACGCCGTAAAGCCGCGGGTTTGTTATGCGCAGACCCACCACCGCACGAAGCATGAGGCGCGTAATCACAAGTGCGGTGAACATTGACACCATAACACCCAGAAATAGCGTCACAGCAAAGCCTTGAATCGGCCCTGTCCCCATAAAGTACAAAACACCGGCTGAAATCATCGTGGTTAAGCAGGTATCAATAATTGCACTTCTGGCGCGCTTGAACCCAGAGTCAACAGCCGCACGAAGTGTCTTTCCACTGCGCAACTCATACTTAACGCGCTCAAATATGACAATTTCGGCATCGGTTGCCATACCAATACTGAGTATGATGCCGGCAATGCCAGGCAACGTCAAGTTGACGCTCAATATATTCATCAATGTAATCGATAACGTAACATATAGCGTCAGCACAACAGCCGCCACAATGCCGGGTACACGATAGTAGATGATCATAAACAATGCCAATAGAATCAAGCCAATCAGACCGGCACGAATGGATGTATGTAACGCCTCTTCGCCCAATGTCGCACTGACTTGGCGCATTTCAACCAGTTCCAATGTAAATGGCAATACACCGCTATTAATTAACTCCGCCAAATTTCTTGCCGCATTCCATCCGTCGCCTTCACCTCCCATTGTGATAACAGCCGTATTGCTGTTAATCGGTTCGTTGACAAATGGCGCACTTATCTGGTCTTCGTCCAGATAAATGAAAATACGATTGGCATCTGAACCCTGCGGCTGCGCAGCCGCAGCAGAGGTTGCCGCAAAGAATGCCGCCTGTGCCGATTGATCAAACGCCAACTGCACCACAGGCTGCCGCGCACCAAACTCTTGGTTCTGCCAATCCGCTCGCGCATTTCTTACTTGCTCGGCTCCAATGATTTCTTCGCCGTTATGGCGGAAACTCAGCCGTGCCGTACTTCCAAGTAATGCAACCAAGTCATCATCAGGGTTCTGCCCGGGAATCTCAATGGTAATACGATTTTGCCCCGACTGCACAATGCGACGTTCAGTAAAGTTCTGGTTATCCAGCCGTCGCCCAAAAATAGTGACGACGGAGTCCATATCCGACCTTGAAATGTTATCGACACCGACCGCTTGATACGTAATTGACGCGCCGCCCTGCAAATCCAGCCCCAGCACAATACCGTTGTCGCTCCCTACGCCGGGGAAATGAAAGTCGCCAATATCAAGCCCGGTGAGTGCTACCGTACCCAACACCGCGATGACAACAAACACCGCTGCGATGGTGATGATGTGTTTTCTCACGTTTTCAACTCCTTTTATATCCTTTGTAAATTCTTACCTGTCCGAGTATACAGCAATTACACAGCCGTGTCAATACTTCAAGCCTGTCGTGCCTCGTGTGCGCCGCACAGCCGACCGTAATAAGGCACAGACGACACCGTCTTATCGCGCCTTATACTCATTGCACGTCTACTCGGCAGTTCTAATATTTCAAATCCCCGCCCCCGATAAACTCCCGCAACAATGAGCTTTTTGCCACCACGTTTTCATCTATTCCCTCAAACATGGGCAACGCCGCCAACACTTTGTCATAATCGCTCTTGCGCAAAATATCTTCAGCTTCCCAGTCCTCGAATAACGACAACGCAAACGGTTTCAATGCCGCTACTTCGTAACCCAATGCTGTATCAAACTGATAATCGGCCAACCCTTTGTATGGCGAGATATAACGCAATTCACCACGTCGCACGCCATCCCACATATGCAATGTTTCGGCAATGCCCGTACCGCGAAAATGATTGTCGCGCACTACACGCCGAATCAAGCGCAGCAACGTATGGTCGAGCAAAACTTGCCCGTCATACATCATATCTGTTTGTGTCGAAATATACAGTTTGAAGCTTTTCGCCACACATTGCTCGTATAGGTTTGGATTTAAAGCGTGGATGCCCTCGTATATGGCAATTTCATCACGAACTAACTGCAGTGCTTTTTCTTTATCGGGGTTGCGTCTGCTCATTTTAAAATCAAAATACGGTACAAGCACCTCCTCGCCTTGTGACAGACTGCGATAATGTTCGCGCAGCAGCGGCAAATCCAGGCAATACGGCGACTCATAGTCGCGATCCCCCACCTCGTTGCGCAGATGTTTGGTCTGGTTTTCAGGCAAAAAGTAACTATCCATGGAAATCACGTGTGTGCCTATACCGCGCTTGCGCAGTGCCAGTTCTAACATCTTTGCTGTCGTTGTCTTGCCGCTCGCACTCGGACCTGCGAGAAAGGCAAGGTGGCTATTCTCTAAATTCGCGGCAATTTTATCCGCAGTTTCAGCAATTTGTCCTTCGTATTGCGCGTCGCATTCGGTCATGAATGCCACAACATCACTGCGAATGCGCGTGTTAATGGTAGTTAGATTCATGTTGTTTCTCCTTTTTTACGTAGTGTTGCGTTAACGGCACTTGATATCATCTACACGTTCATTCTATGGATATAGTCAACCGGATATTTCGGGTTGGCTTGGCGGATGATTTCGCCGTGTCGGCGATGAATTTTGCTGGCAGCACCGGCACCAAGGCCGATGACCGTGTGCAGTTCGTCCATTATACATATGTTATAGCCGCATTCTGTGCCGCGCTTACACCAACCGACGTTTTCTCCGTTTTCTGCCATTTGCTTTAGGCGGTATAAATAATATGGGTGGTATTGTGGAGGCAGGGCTTGTAGGGTGTGGTTGAGCATCCGGGATGGATGGCTGTTGTTTTGTGGGATAATCGGAGCGTCTCGATTTGCTGTTGCGCCTTTTTTATTTGCCATTGTGTGAACTGTGATATTTTCGGGGGCGAATGCCTGCACGGCACCCAAGGTTTCCTGAAAACCACTCAAATTATCGTTTGGTAAGCCTGCAATTAGGTCCATATTTAGTGCGGAAAACCCTATTTTTCGCACGGTTTCTACGGCTTTGTACACGTCTTGTACGCTGTGTTTACGGCCGATGGCATCAAGCACCGATTGATGCATACTCTGTGGGTTGACCGACACGCGCGTCACGCCATGATCGCGCAGAATACGCAAGCGCTCGTCATCGCATGTTTCGGGGCGGCCCGCCTCAACGGTGTATTCACGGAGAGATGACAGGTCGAGAGAGCATGCCAGCTTTGTCAGCAGCGCATCGAGCTGCACCGCCGACAGCACCGTTGGCGTGCCGCCGCCGATATAGAGATTGACAATGCGTTGTTTGTTGCCAGCGATGAGGCTTGCTTTTTGCTTAATTTCGCGGTATAGGGCCTGCAAATACGGCTCAATGAGCGGCAACTCGCGCTGTGTTGATTGGCTGACAAAGGAACAGTACCGGCAGCGCGACGGGCAGAACGGAATGCCGACGTAGACCGATATATCGTTGGGCTGCAGCATTGCCTGATACTCACGCGAAGCCAGCGCGGCTTGCAAACACAAGTCGGCACGCCGGGGCGAGACGTGATATTGTTTTTGTAATATAGTCAACACCTTTGACGGCGTTTTGTGTGTTTTGAGCAGCCTTGACGCCACACTTGCCGGTTTGACACCCGTTAATGAACCCCATGCCGGCGCGTCACCGGTGGCAGCGACGTAAGCGCGATAGAAAGATTCGCGGATGAGTTCGCGCAGCTGACGTTTGTGTTCGAGAGTTGGAAGAGCAGGCGCAAGTTTCCGCTGTGTTTTACCAAGCGGACGCGCACTGTACGCCCCTACATCGTTAATGGACAACCGCGTGGTGACGATGTATGTATCGTCGCGGACTGTTAATTTGCTTATACAATGGCCGGTGATATCGCGGGACAGCAGCATGAGGGCGCTTTGCTGGACGCTGTATTTGTCGATGTGACCGATGGTTTCGATGGTTAGCATGGCACACACTCAACCCGATACCCATAAGGCAGGGCGAAATCCGGCGGCAGATTCGGCAACATGATGGAATCCGCGGGTTGTCGCATCGGTGAGCGCAACCCCACCGCCGGCACTGATAATCGCCATAGGGAAGTGCGCGAATTCACTGCCGGGTGACCGTTGCCACCACAACCGCACTGTGCCGTCGACACAAGCCAAGTCACGCTGTTACTGTCGGCAAAGGTTTCGCCAACCGGCGCCGACGGCAGCACCGTTTCTGAAGCAAGCTCCGTTTGTGCGGTAATCTCCACTTGCGTGAGCCGTACGGATTCATGGCTAGTATTGCGATTGTTACACCCACTGATTGTCAGTGCCAGTACAACGAAAAATAAAATTGCGGCGCACGTTTTCATACTCTTCCCCACTTCCGTTTTGCTGTTTTATTCTACCACAAACAATGCGATGTTGCAACGCTGAATTCATTTACGGCGGCTTTTGAAATTCCCCCCTTGACAATCGCGCCCGATATGATAAAATGACGGTAATCAAACTTTATCGGAGGTACATGAATATGCAGAAATTTCCCATCGGCGTAATTCTAGATTCGTTCCGCGCCGGATTTCAAGGCGGCATTGAAAAGGCTAAGGCTCTTGGTGTACAAGGATTGCAAATCTATGCCGTGCACGGCGAAATCGCACCCGAAAATCTCACGCCGGCCAAAACGGCTGAGTACCGCAAAATGATTGCTGATGCCGGCTTAGTTGTCAGCGCGCTGTGCGGCGACATGGGCGGCGGATTTACCAAACCGGCTGAAAACCCTGCGAGGATTGAGAAATCCAAGCGCATTATTGACGTTGCGCTGGAAATGGGCACCAATATCGTTACCACGCACATTGGCGTTGTACCGCAGGATAAAAATGAAGAGCGGTTCAAAATTTTGCAAGAGGCTTGCAATGAGCTGGGCGAGTACGCGCAGAAACACAACGCCTGGTTTGCCATTGAGACAGGTCCCGAGACATGCAACACATTGGGCGCATTCCTCGACTCCCTGGACAGCAAGGGCGTCGGCGTAAACTTCGACCCCGCCAACCTTGTCATGGTCGTGGCTGATGACGTCGTGGCCGGCGTACATCGCTTGAAAGACTATATCGTGCATACCCACGCCAAGGACGGTGTAATGTTCCATCAAGTTGACGCTCGCGTGACGTATGACAACTTTACACATGAGGGGCTTGCCGAATTAGGTGAGTTGTTCCGCGAAGTGCCGCTGGGTGAGGGCGGTGTTGACTTTGACGGCTGGATTGGCGCGTTAGATGCCATCGGATACCACGGCTTCTTGACCATTGAGCGCGAAGTCGGCGACACGCCAGAAAAAGACATCGGCTTGGCGGTAGACTTCCTGCGAACCAAGACGGCTAAATATCAGTAGGCTGATTCTTAGTGTCAGAAAAACCGGGCAGCTTGGCTGTCCGGTTTTGTTTTGGTTGTCACGCCTCGTGTACGGCGGCTTTTCGATGATTTTTCGCGGGCTATGTCAGGTCGCGCCCTGACCCGCCCCCTCCAAAATCAATCGGCCGCCTACTCGGCAGCTCTCAGCCCCCGCAGAAAGTGCATCGCTCACCTTCGTAGCGGTTATTGCAGGCCTCGCAACGGTGCAGGATGGTCCGCGGTTTTTTATCGTCGCGACGGTCATCTTGCCATTTGAGCATTTCGTACATCTCTTCGAGCCGATATTTGATGTTTTCTTGATCTGCGCGCAGGCCTTCGAGGCGGATAAACAGCGTCAAGGCAATCGAGCCGACAGCTAAAGCGAGCAAGAAGCCGAAAACGCTCCGCAGCTCGTATGCCATCCACAGGCAGGCAATAAAGGCGACCAGCCAACTGGCAATGGTGACGGCTCTGATGTTTTTCATGATCGTTCCCCTCTTCTGTTTTTGGATGCGCCGATGAAATATAAAATGGGCAGCACAAGACCGAAGGGCATATCAAAAATACTCGAAATTGTTATGCGTCCGTGTACGTCCATGAAATATGTACTGCCAAATTCGTCGGCAATGCGCAACGCCACCCAAAGTACAGGCAATGCAATAACCAGTGCCATTTCAATGATAACAAAGATTTGCAGCAATCTGGCTTTTAGCACGTTGCGCCAATGGGTTACGGCCATAATGCCCATCAAAAGCATATAGCCCGCCAAAAGAAACGACACGATATAATAGAAACTCCATATCCCGCGCATGGTTTCGCCGCCGAAATCTTGCAGCCAAACATTCATATCCGCCAACGTCAGCGGTGCATACATAACCCCGGCTGCGCCGAACACGATGTATAAAATGCCAACGACCAAAAGAAACCACCGTCCCGACGGCTTGCTGTTTGTGATGGCGTGGGCGTAGCGCGGTTGGGGCTGCCATGTTGATTGTTCGGCCATCGGCGGCGGTGTTGTTTTCGCGCCGCATTTGGCGCAAAATTGCTGTTGCTCTTGCGCGACCGTGCCGCAAGTTGTGCAGGTCATATTATGTCCTCCTTGTTTTTTCTATATTTCCGGAGCTCATTTTTTTCCGGGCAGCTGTTCGGCTGCTCTATTTGTCCAGCACAATATTATCCGTGCCGTTGCGTTCGAATTCGAGGATATAGTCCGAGATGCGGCGGCTGAGTTCTTCAATATCTTCTTCGTCAAGCGCGGCGGCCTGCATATCGCGGCGCGCCAGTTCTTCAGCGAGGATTTCGAAGAAGACAACGTTTTCGTAGTCTAAAATCACTTCATGAATACCGCCCTCACAGAATTGCTGCGACGGAATGCTCTGCCGTCGGAATTTCTCGACCAGCGTCGGCATATCGACAGCAGCGCATTGCTCAAACAGCAACGACTCCACTTCGTCGAACTCGACAATGCGGTCGTTGGCATCGCGTGTAGAATTGATGATCCAGTTGCCGACATACGCCAGATCGAGCAGGCGGCGAAATTGCTTGTCGGTCAGTTCCAGTTTCATTGTTTCACCTCGCGCAAGCGTGCCGCTTGACTCCATTTTCTGAGTGACGTTGAGCAACGTCCTTCAAGTCTGCCCGCTTTTTACTGAATTAATTTAAGAATATAAGTATTATACACTATCGGCGCAAAACTGGCAAGAGGCAAAACTTCCCCTTGCCAATTTTGGCAATCCGTGATACAATGACATCAAACGTCAAAAGATACAGGAGTGACCACTATGCTGACACCCAATGAAGTGATGAATCAACGGTTCGACAAACAGAAATTCGGCGGCTATTCGCTCGACCAGATCGACGCGTTTTTGAAGCGTCTGACCGAGGATTATGCCACGCTCTATAAGGACAACACCTTGTTAAAGTCCAAAATGAAGAGTCTCGTCACAACGATTGAGGACTATAAACGCGTAGAGGAAGGTATGCGCAAGACCTTGCTCAATTCGCAGAAGATGGCTGATTCACTCATCCAAGAGGCGCGGGTCGAGGCAAAGCGCATTGTTGAGCAAGCCGGTGCTACCGTCGCGGGCACGACCGGCGACTTGGAAGAACGTGTCCACCGCGAAGAGGCACGTTTGCAGCAAGTTAAGCAGCAGACGGTGGCCTTCAGCAACGTTATTCGTGAGCTGTTTGCGCGTCAGTTGCAAATGTTAGAGGCTGTACCGTCGCACGTTGACAGTGAAACGCCCATCCCGCATGAGGACACCGAGCGCCATCTCTCGGAAGCGGCGCGTGAAATTGAGCAAAATCTAAACGCACAGCTTGACAGCGCGAAAGATACCATGTCCTTTGCCTTTGTGCAAGGCGGCGGTGAGCCGGTTGCCCAAGATACTGAACTGCTTCCCAACCTGCCGACCAGTTTTCCCTCAGAGACCGTCTTTACGCCGACAGCGTTTGAGCCACCGCAACAGCCGCAGCCCGCACAGCCCGAACCGCCATTTGTGACCGCTTTTGCGCCACCTGCTGCGTCAACGGCTTCGATGGACGACTTATTCCAATTTGAACCGGCACCACAAGAGCCGGCGTTCCCGCAAACAACGACATTGCCGCAACAAGACAACACACTGCCATTTGAGCCGGTCCTGCCGGAAACTGTTACTGCGCCGGATGTGTTTGCACAGCAAGACCCATTTGCGCCGCAGGCCGCAGTGCCTTCGCAGACTCCTGCTGCACAAGAACCGCTGCGATTTGAGCAAGATATGCCGACAACCCCGCAGGCAACAACTGCTCCGCAGACCGCGGCTTTTGAACTACCCTCATTTGCGCCGCCGGTAGCGACTGCGCCGCAGGAGCCACTCTTCCCGCCGGCTTCCCATCCTCAAACGCAGACCCCTACTTTCGATATGCAGCCCCCTACCCCGCAACCGACAGAGACAGAACCATCGCCGGCCGCTAACATCAGTACCACGGCATTGCAAGACACCTTGACCCGCTTGCGTCAGATGGACAACAGCGGTTTCCCGAATGCCAACGCGCAGACTAAAGACGCAGAAGAAGTTCTGCAACGTCTATTGCACGGCGGTAATGAGGCCATGGCAAAAGGTGTAGAAGACACTACGGCGACCTTGCCCAAGATTGATTTTAATGCGCTGAATTTCGGTAGCAATTATAAACCCGGAGACAATTCATAAAATGGACTATAATGTAACTGTAAATTTACCTAAAACCGACTTCCCGATGCGAGCCGGTTTGCCGCAGCGTGAGCCTAAGATGTTGGCCGATTGGGGCGATGTCTACGGACAATTGATGGCACGCAATGCCAATGCACCCAACGGAAAATATATCATGCACGACGGCCCGCCGTTCTCCAACGGCGACATCCATGCCGGGCACGCGCTGAATAAAATCCTCAAAGATTTTATTGTACGTTACCGCAATATGACAGGCTTTCAGGCACCCAATACGCCGGGTTGGGACAACCACGGTCTGCCGATCGAAAGTGCCATCATCAAAAAGCAAAAACTCAACGCCGAGACACTCTCTCCGGTGGCGTTTCGCGAGGCTTGTCATGCTTTTGCGCAGGACTATGTCAACCGTCAACGTGACAGTTTTATCCGTCTCGGTGCACTCGGCGACTGGGATAATCCCTATTTGACCATGGCACCTGCCTTTGAGGCGCGCGAGGTTGAAGTCTTCGGCGCAATGGCAGAAAAGGGTTGTTTGTACAAGGCATTGAAGCCGGTGTATTGGTGTGTGAAGGACCGCACGGCACTGGCTGAGGCTGAAATTGAATATCAAGAAGAGGACTGTGAGTCGGTTTATGTTAAATTTGCCGTCAAAGACGGCAAAGGGATTATTAACGACGCATACTTTGTCATTTGGACGACAACGGCATGGACGCTGCCGGGCAATATGGCGGTCTGCTTGCATCCGCGCGCCGATTATGTGTTGGTAGAGGCCGGCGACGAGAAATATATTTTGGCCGAGGCGTTGGTCGAAGCTGTTTCTAAGATTGCCAATTGGGATTGCTATACTGTGTCACAGCATTTTAAGGGCAACGAGTTGGAACATATTGTCTTGCAGCATCCGTTTTTAGATCGCGACAGCTTGGTCATCATGGGCGAGCACGTTACCACGGAGAGTGGTACGGGCTGCGTACACACGGCGCCGGGGCACGGTGTCGATGACTTTAATGTCTGTCAGAGCTATGGTCTTGAAACCATTGTGCCTGTTACCGACAAAGGTATTATGACTCAAGAGGCCGGGCCGTTTGCGGGGCAGTATTACACCAAGGCGGCGAAGAATATCATCCAAGCCTTGCGTGACGACGGCACATTGCTCGTCAGCGATGTTATCCGCCACACCTATCCGCACTGCTGGCGGTGCGGCGATCCGATTATTTTCCGCGCCACCGAGCAGTGGTTTGTCAGCATTGACGCCATTCGTGACGCGGCGTGTGGGGCTGTTGACGCTGTAGCGTGGCTGCCGGCGTGGGGCAAAGAGCGCATGAATGCCATGATTGTCGAGCGCAACGACTGGTGCATTTCGCGCCAACGTAACTGGGGTTTGCCGATTCCTGCATTTTTATGTAACGACTGTCCCGGCTATTTGGTCACGCCGGAAAGCATCGCCAAAATAAGCGATATTTTTAAGCGAGAGAGCAGCAATGCTTGGTTTGCCCGCGATGTCGCCGAGCTGTTGCCCGAAAAGGCAGTTTGTCCACTGTGCGGCGGCAACAATTTGCGCAAAGAGACCGATACGCTGGACGGTTGGTTTGACTCGGGCTGTACGCATGCTCATGTGTTAGAGGCGTTTCCGCATATGCGGCGCCCCGCTGATTTATACATTGAGGGCAATGACCAGTTCCGCGGCTGGTTCCAAAGTTCGCTCTTGACCTCAATTGCGGCGTACGGTAACGCGCCTTACAAAACAGTTGTTACTTGCGGCATGGTTGTTGACGGCGACGGCAAAAAGATGAGCAAAAGCTTGGGCAACGGCATTGATCCGATTGACGTTTGCAATGAGTTCGGTGCCGATGTGCTGCGACTATGGTTTGCGTCTTGTGATTATCACAACGATGTGCGCTTTTCTAAAGATTTGATCAAGCAGACGGCAGAGAATTACAAGAAGATCCGCAACACGGCGCGTTTTATTTTAGGCGTATTGAGCGATTTTGAGCCGAATACGATGGCTGTGCAATTAGAGGAGATGTTACCGCTTGACAAATACATTCTCTCACGCTTGAACAAACTGATTGAGAAAGTGCTGTTAGGTTACGAAAGTTTTGATTTCCATGCCGTTTCGTATGCTTTGCACAACTTTTGCGTAACTGAGATGTCGAACTTCTATCTTGATGTGCAAAAAGATACCCTCTATTGCGGCGCAAAGGCCGAATTGCCCCGCCGCAGTGCGCAAACAGCGTTGCATATTATCTTAGGTGCGCTTGTACGGTTGATGGCACCGATTTTGTGCTTTACATCGGAAGAAATTTGGCAGGCTATGCCGCATAGCAAAGACGATGCCGAGATGGCATTGTTTGCCGGTATGCCACAAGCCAGTCCGCTGTCGAGCTTGGGTAGCGAAATGGCAAACGCTTTTGAAGTGCTGCTTGCCAAACGCGATGAGGTCAATAAGGCACTCGAAGAAGCGCGCGCAGCAGGCGGAATCGGCAAATCGTTAGAGGCTTCTGTTTCCGTTGCTGAAGGTGCCGAAATTTTGACAATTCTTCGAAAATGGCAGGATTTATTGCCGAATTTATTCATTGTTTCGAACGTTACACTTTCTGAGGGTGAACCTATTATCACTGTCAAGCCTGCGGAAGGCGAAAAATGCACGCGTTGCTGGATACAGAGCGCATCAGTCGGTCGCAACGCCGCGCATCCCGAGCTCTGCGCTCGTTGTGCTGAGGTTGTCAGCACGTTATGAGCAAAAAGCTGACGTTGCACGGCTTGCAGTTGCTGGTGTTTGCTGCGTTGCTTGCTGTTGACCAGTACACCAAATGGCTGGTGCTTGCCGCTGAGCGGCGCGGGGCGGCGATGCCCTTTTGGTCGCTTGGTGGTGTACTTGATATTATTGTCACACGCAATCACGGCGCGGCATTTGGTATGTTGCAAGGCGGCGGTATTTTCTTTCTCATTATTGCAATCATTGCCGCGGCCGTCATTGGCTTTATTCTTGGCAAAGGCTACGTCAAAAATCCGTGGGGCGTATGGGGCATGATCTTGATTGCCGCGGGCGCGCTGGGCAACGCTGTTGACCGCATTCTGCACGGCTATGTTGTCGATATGGTACGTCTGCTGTTTATCAACTTTGCCATCTTCAATGCCGCTGATGTTTTTATTTCGGCCGGCGCAGGCATGATGTTTATTTATCTGTTCTTCTACTATGAAAAAGAGCGCGGCAAAAAGACTTGATGTACAAGAAGCCGACGTCGGGCTTCGGCTCGACGTCTTTTTGGCGCAGGCATTGGCAACCAGCCGCAGCGCGGCGGCGCGGCTGATCGACGGCGGCGATGTTGTCAACTTGCGCGGCCACGCTTGTAAGGCGGCGCAAAAAGTCGAGCTTGGCGGACAATATGACATTACATTGCCTGCGCCGACGCCGGCAACAGCTGTGGCGCAAGATATTACATTAGATATTGTCTACGAGGACGATAGCTTGCTTGTCATCAACAAGCCTCGAGGCATGGTGGTGCACCCCGCTCCCGGCCATCCTGACGGCACATTGGTCAACGCTTTGCTGCACCATTGCGGCGAGAGTTTAACGGGTGTTGGCGGTGTGGTGCGGCCGGGCATTGTGCATCGATTGGATAAGGATACATCGGGACTGATGTTGGTTGCCAAGACACAGGCAGCCCACGAGGCGTTGTCGGCGGCATTGAAGGCGCGGCAAGTCACGCGCATTTATCACGCACTTGTTGTTGGCAATCTTAAAAACGATTGCGGCACAATTGACGCGCCTTTAGGGCGGCATCCCGTCAAGCGCAAGCAGCAAGCTGTTGTATTGAGCGGGCGGGCGGCTGTTACGCATTATTGCGTCATCATGCGCTATCCCAAGCATACACTGGTGCAGTGCCAACTTGAAACAGGGCGTACACACCAAATCCGCGTACATATGGCACATATTGGCCACCCCATCGTGGGCGATCCGCTGTATGGTTCTGGAAAATTGGGCAAAGACAGCCAAATACTGCATGCTGCCGAGCTGCGATTTGCACACCCCGTCAACGGCGAGGCGATGGGGTTTAAGGCAGAGTTGCCCGAATATTTCCAAAAGGCATTGCGCGGACTTTAACTTGACTTTTTCCGTGTCATGTGGTATAATATATCCATGTGCGGGTGTGTATGCAGGCGCCTGTTATCTATTGTGACTTGACACAAAGGAGGCTTATATGGCAAAAAAAGAATCACGAAAAGACGTCTTGGGCGCTTTTAAGAAAACATTGGCGTGGGTCGGGCGCATTGTCGGCTCACTGCTGTTGATTATACTCACCACCAGCGCGATTTTGGCAGTGATCGGTGCTGTCTATATTGACCGGCATCTCGGCGAACAAGTGCTGGGTTTTAATTTGCGCGAATATCAGCTCGATATGTCCAGCACCATCTATCACCGTGATGCCAGTGGACAATGGGTAGAACTAGAGCAACTTGCCGGCATTGAGCACCGTGTTTGGGCGCGGTATGAAGAGTTTCCCCGGCATCTCGTACAGGCCGCGATTGCTATTGAAGATCAGCGTTTCCTTGAACATAACGGCGTAGACTGGCGGCGCACAGTCGGCGGCTTTTTAACCATGATGACGGGCGGTTCGCAATTCGGCGGCTCGACCATTACGCAGCAGGTCATCAAAAATCTGACTGAAAACGACGAAGTGACCGTCACGCGCAAACTCAATGAAATTATGTTGGCAATTGAAGTTGAACGCAGCCATTCCAAGGCTGACATCATGGAGTTGTATCTCAACACCATTTATCTCAGCCAGGGCAATTACGGCATCCGTACGGCAGCGTATTTCTACTTTGGTATTGAGGATTTGCAGGAATTGACCATTGCACAATCGGCAGCTCTCGTCGGCATTACCAATATGCCTGCGTTTTTCTGTCCTATTCGCAACCCCGAGAATAACCGCGCACGGCAGGAAACCATCCTGTATACTATGCGTAACCAAGGCTTTATCACACAGCAAGAATACGAAGAAGCTTGGGACGAAGAGTTAGAATTTCAAACCAATCGCGGGCTGCGGGCCGGCGGCGGTGAACGGCCTGTTCACGCCACTTATGTTGACCAAGTCATTGTTGATGTCAGCCGCGCTTTGGCAGAAGAACGCGGTATTCCCATCAATGAGGCGCGGCAGCTGATTTTTACAGCCGGATTTAATATTCATATCAGCATGGATATGGATGTACAGCGTACGTTGGAAGAAATCTTCCAAGACGACGCCAGCTTCCCAAACGTGCGTAGTTTGGACATTCCGCAAGCTGCCATGACGATTATCGAGCCAGGCACCGGGCGTATTCTCGGCATGGCGGGCGGGCGCGGCGAACGCGAAGGGCGTATGATTTTGAACCGTGCTGTATCCCGGCGGTCGCCGGGCTCGGCCATTAAACCGATGTCGATATTCGCACCGGCGTTGGAATTCCATGGCATGAATCCCTACTCTCCCATGCTCGATGCTCCCTTGCGACTCAACGCACGCGGACAAATGTGGCCACAAAACTCGACATCGCTGCCCGGTCGCCGCGGACAAATGCTCGGCAACATGACAATGACCGATGCTTTTGCTTTTTCAATCAATACGCCGACGGTGCGAACTTTACATGATATTATCGGCTTGAACGAAGCCTTTGAATTTATGACATCAGACACTGCCGGTTTGGGCTTCAATCTCGTTTCGGAAGATGGCGGTTTTACCGATATCGGATACAGCCCGTTGGCGTTGGGCGGCTTTACGCGCGGCGTGACAACGGTTGAAATGGCGGCATCGGCGGCTACGTTTGTCAACCGCGGCATCTTCAACGAACCGCGTACCTTTGAGTATGTCGTAAACAGCCGCGGCGAAATCATCCTTGACAATCGTGCCAATGTCGGCCGTGCGGTAGTTTCTGAGTCTACGGCATGGTATATCAATTATATGATGGTCGACGCGGTGCGGCGCGGCACAGCACCGGCTGCACGAAACGGCGCAGGGGGCGAAAACCTTGCCAACATCCCTGTCGGCGGTAAAACGGGTACAACTGATAACAATTTCGACCGTTATTTTGTCGGATACACACCCTATTTTGTCGGCGCAGTGTGGTTCGGCTTCGATGAGCCGCAGGAAATCCGGCTTGATTTTACACACAATCCCAGCGTCCACCTCTGGCGTAATGTTATGGGGCGGTTGCACGCGGGGCGGTCACGCAGTTTTGGCAATTTGGTCTCAGAAACGCAAGAGTTTTTTGAACTGCCGACAGAGCAGGTTGCCATCTGTTTAGATTCGGGCAAGCTTGCCGGTGCCGCTTGTCGTGAAGACCCGCGCGGTGGTCGTGTACAAACCGTCACACTGGTGGCAAGCGCCGTGCCGGAAGACACTTGTGAGGTGCATCAATCTATACACGTTTGCCGACAAACAGGCAATCGCGCTACGGCCTCTTGCAGCAGCACGCGACGAATCGGCGTACTGGCATTAAGCCGGCAATTCCCCATGCGAAACGTAAATTTGGTTGATGAGGCATTTGTGCTGCATTCAGCACGGGAAGCGTTGCGACCCGGTTACCATTATGCTAATGGGCGCGGGGCATTCAACAACCAGTGTCCAGGTTGCAGAGCCGCGCCGCCGCCTGCGCCTGACCCCACACCCACCCCTGATGCGCCGGCAGCGACACCAACGCCGCCCGCTGCACCATCACCAACGCCACCGCCTGCCGCACCGTCACCAACACCGCCGCCCGAACCACCGTCTCCGACACCGCCGCCCGAACCTTCACCACCTCCTCCGCCGGATGACGATGAATAAATAAAGCCCCGCCGATTGGCGGGGCTTTATATTGTGAGTATGGCGCTGTTCTCTTTTGCCTGCTTAATTTCTTTCAAACCACGCAACACCAATTGTGTCTTGCTCTGTTCTGTTGCCGGTGCGTACCAGCAATTCCTCGGCCAGCGGCTGTCCATTGATCGATATCGTCCACCGAGCCGCATTATCTACATAAAACGTCATACCGCGCAGCGAATCAATGGCCGGGTTCGAGTCCAATCCAAGTTGCGGGTCATCAATGGCCGTTATATCAATATTTCGCCCTGATGCCTCATACGCCAGATGGTCACGCACACGCAGATATTCTAAAAGCCGAGATGTGCGTGTCACCAAAATGTCGCCGCGTTCATATCGCTCGGCCAGACGTTGTAAGCCTTCCACGGCAGAACTGATAAAGGGGAAGTAATAGTTTGCGCCGCCGAAGTGTTGTGATACAACGACAGGTAACCTGTTTTCCACCAGCAAGTCAAGATTTGCATCAGATAACTGTTCATGCAAACCATATATGCTCCACCCCGGCGTATAACGGTGAAATCCCCATAACGTCTGCCCGTCATGCAGCGTTGTCGGATACAGGATGTCGTGCCGGCCAAAGCTGGTGTCATTATGCGAACCCCAAATAAATTTTATTCCGAGCGGGATGGTAATATCGGTGTGAAATGCATCGGTCCCCGGACGATCACCCGAGCGATATGACTCGACTCCGCGAGTTTCAATATTTTGTGTATTTGCCGCGTTGCCATGGTTGATCCAAACCGTTGGATAAATGCCGTGTTCACGCAATGCCGCTACGCCCCGCTCGGCCATTTCACGGCTGAATAAATGCTCACTTTCATCCACACGAGTAAAGTCTCCCCAGGTATGAATACTGTCAATCCAACCCTTCTCCCAGTAATGCACAATCATCTCGGCATCCTTGACAACATCGGACGTGCCCACAAACCATGACATTACGGCTTCCGATCCGTTTCCATGCCGATCGGCTACCAAAGGGAGATCGCTTGCCATATACATCCAAAAAGAATCGGCAATATCCAACCCCAGACCCAAACCCATATCGGTCATCTCGCGGGTATTCAGAAATTGATGGTAGGCAGTGAATTGTTCCGGCGTTGCAGCATCGATGTCAGAGCTGATGGCCAACATCGCCCGATACGAGTAGGGGAAATCACGCAGCTCTGCCACATCGCTACCCGCTTCATCCCCTGCGGCACAACCTGTCAAGCTGACAACCAAGCAAATCGAGAGTAGCAAAACAATACGTTTCATGCCCAAGTCACACTCCCTTTATCCTCAAACATGATCGTCTCTTTCAAGAAAGCAATGGCCTTTTCCAGCCCTTCGCGCGGACTCATTAAGCTGTCCTCATGCTCAATGCTAATGGCGCCGTCGTAACCGCACAAGCGCAATGTCGAGAATAAGTCTTTCCACATTTCAGTGCTTTGCCCGTACCCAACGGTGCGGAACAGCCACGAGCGATTGGCCTCATCGCCGTAATGACGGATATCAAGCACGCCGTTGACAGCGGCATTGTGCGTAATTTTTGTGTCCTTGGCGTGAAAATGGTAAATCGCGCCTTCCAACGCCCGCGCACACGCCGATGGGTCCATGCCCTGCCAGATCATGTGCGACGGGTCAAAGTTCGCACCGATTGCAGTTCCGCCGACAGCCTCCCGCAAACGCAGCAGCGTTGCGGGACTGTATACGCAAAATCCGCCGTGCGGTTCAAGCGCAATCTTCGTTACGCCGTGGTCGGCACAGAATTTCGCCATCTTTTGCCAGTACGGTACGAGGATTTCCCACTGATAATTCAGTGCCTCCATATACTCGCCCGGCCACGACACAACAGGCCAGTTCGGCGTTGTGTCACCCGGCGCACCGCCGGGAATGCCGGAAAAACCGATGACGGTATCAACGCCCAGCATTTCCGCCGCCAACACAGCTTTTTCAAATTGATTGTGATAATGCTCCGCTTGTTCTTTCACCGGATGTACAGGGTTACCGTGGCAGCTAATCGCCGACACTTCCAGCTCATTGCGCGCTAGAATGTCTCTGAATTGCTGCCGATAATTTGCATCGGACAGAAATTTTTCCGTCTGCAAGTGGTCATCGTTGGGGTAGCCGCCCGCACCAATTTCCACGCACTGCACACCTTGGCCGTGCAAGTAAGCCGCCGCTTGCTCAAACGGCATATGGTATAAACAAACTGTAAACACGCCTAGTTTCATTTTCTAATCCTCCTACGCAAAAAACACCGGCTGGCCCGACTCTGCCGACGCATAAATCGCCTCTAAAATCTCGGTTACAACCAACGCCTCTTCGGGTTTGACAAACAAGTCTTTGCCTTCGCGTACCGACTGAATCCAGTGATAGGCTTCCAGTTCATTCGGGCAACTGCTTGCGCCCTCGTAAAAGTCCACGCCGCCGCTTGCTAAATCGGGGCGCGTAATAATCTGCTTACCCAAATCGACACTATTAATACGCAGTCCGTCACGCATATCGGCACCTGCTTCGGTGCCACACAGCGTGGTAATCGCCTCGCCCTGTTCCAGCGTATTCAACGCCCAGCTTGACTCGACAATTACCGTCGCACCATTCTTCATCACAACAAAGCCAAACGCCGAGTCTTCGACTGTAAACTCATCGGGGTTCCAGTCGCCAAACGGGTTGCCGGTATCTTTGCACTTGTCGCGGAACTTTTTATAGCTCGTACCGACAGCATATGCCGGCTCATAATTGTCCATCATCCATAACGTCAAGTCCAGCGCATGCGTTCCGATGTCAATCAACGGTCCGCCGCCCTGCTCCTCTTCGTTGAGAAACACACCCCATGTCGGAATGCCGCGCCGCCGTAAGGCAATTGCCTTGGCGAAGTAAATTTCGCCCAAATCGCCGCGCTTGCAAACCTTGTTCATGTACAAGCTGTCAGGCCGATAACGGTTTTGGTAGCCAATTGACAGCAATTTCCCTGTTTTCTTGGATGTTTCAAGCATTTTTCGCGCGTCTTCCGCCGTTTTCGCCATCGGTTTTTCGCACATAACGTGTGCGCCGGCTTCCAGTGCAGCACAGGTAATTTCGCAATGCGACTTATTGGGCGTACAAACGTGTACGACATCCGGCTTAACTTCGGCAAGCATTTGCTTGTAATCGGTGTACGCCTTGGCGTCCTTTGAACCGAATGCGGCCTTTGCTTCTTCGGCGCGAGCCGAAATAATGTCGCAAAATCCGACCATTTCGACCATGTTGAGTTTGTGAAGTGACGGCATATGCTTGCCGTTGGCAATGCCGCCGCATCCGATAATAGCTACGCGTGTTTTGTTCATGGGTTTGTCCTCCAATATTTTTTTTAGTTTGTTTATGTATGTTGCCGTAGAGCGCTTGTTTTCAAAACCCTATGTTTACCATTCTCCGTTTAAGTATTTTTCTATATCGTCTGCCGGTATTTCACAGCGTGCAGCAACTTCATTGACTGACATGCCGCTCGACATAAAACGTTGGATAACTTGAAGGAATTTTTCTCCAACTTCGAGAATATGTCCATCCAAATCATAAATATGAACAACTCTTTGCCCCCAAGGCTGTTCAACCATTCCACCTTTAACAAACTCAACATTTGGATAGTTTTCAACCTTTGTAACAAACGCATTAAAATCATCTGCTTCAAAGACTAATTCCATATTATGGGAGCGGGGCATAACACTTTCTTTTGGTACACCAATGATTTCATTAAAATCTTGTTGTAAAGCAATTCCACCCTTAAAACTAACATTGACACCCCAATCAGTATCAATTTCCAATCCCATTAAATCTTGATAGAACTTTTTTGATGCCTCAATATCTTTCACAGCCAAGCATAAAGCTTCATATTTCATTCATTTCACCTCCTGCTTAACTTTGCACCAATCCTTACAATTGCACCGTCTCCGCCATAATATCCGCCCCTAGAAACAGCGATGCCAATGCCGCAAATCCCGGCGCACTATCACTGACAAAATAGCGGTCTTCACCACTTCTTCCTGCCAACGCATTCTGCCCGCGCAAAACATCTAACGTCGCCAACGCTGCCTCATGCCCCGCGTCAATCAATGTCACTTGCTTGCCCATCTCGGCAGCAATCAGGTCTGCCAGCAGCGGATAGTGCGTGCAGCCTAAAATCAGCGTATCGACGCCGCTGTCACGTAACGGCGCAAGGTATTCACGCGTCACTGTTTCAGCCACAATATCGCCGCGATGCACCCGCCCGTTTTCCACTAGCGGCACAAACAACGGACAAGCAACGCTCATCACGGTATACGATTGGTCAATGGCGTGCAAGGCGTTGAGGTAAGCGTCGCTATGAACCGTTGCCGCTGTGCCGATGACACCAATTTTACCATTCATTGTCGCACGCGCTGCACGGTTGCAAGCTGCTGTTACCACGCCGATGCAATCTTGACTTTGCACACTGTCAAACTGCGGCAGTGCTACGGCGCTCGCCGTGCCGCACGCTACAATAACGGCCTTAGTATCAAAAGCTTGTAAGAAATCCAAAGCTTGCTGCGTATATGTAAGGATTGTCTCGGGCGCACGTCCGCCATAGGGCACACGACCCGTATCACCAAAATACACGACCCGCTCGTTTGGCGCAACGCGGTGCAAGGCTCGCACCGCCGTTAGTCCGCCCAAACCGGAATCAAATACGCCAATGGCTCGATTGTCCATAATTCACTCTCCCAGCGAAATGTTGAAAATGAATTTTTCAACATGCCCGCTGTTGGTATTATATAGAAGTATGCCGTATGTGTCAACACATTTATGGGTACATCTACTAAACCTATCTACAGACGCATAGTGCGTGTCACGGCACGCCAAAACTTTACATAGATTTTACGAGTTTTATATGTGCTCTTGCTTTACGCTTGTCAAAATTTACGCTACACTGTGTTCGACAACATCAAACAAGAAAAGGAGAAAATCAACATGAAAAAAATCATCACTTTGGTTCTGGTACTCATGATGGCAACTACTTTGCTAGTGGGGTGCAACGGCAATAACGACAATAATCCTCCCACAGGAAATGGCAACGGCGGCGCAAACAACTTCGACACCAACGCGCTCATCGATGTTATTACGCGCGAAGAAGGCAGCGGCACACGCGGCGCATTTGAAGATGTCTTTGATGTAGACATCAGCCAAGAAGCCGATGTTATCCCCTCAACCGGCGGCGTTCGTGCCGCTGTTTCCGGAAACGTCAACGCCATCGGTTACATCTCGCTCGGCGCGTTGACAGATGAAGTACACGCCGTTCCCATCGACGGCGTTACGCCCAGCGCAACCGCTGTCCGCGACGGCAGCTACCCGGTCTTCCGTCCTTTCATTCTGGCTTACCAAGACGGCAGTTTGTCTGATTTAGCACAAGACTTCCTCAACTTTATCATGTCGGCCGAGGGCCAAGCCATCATTGAAGGTGAAGGCTATATTGCTGTTGATTACAACGCACCCGCCTTTGAAAGCAACGGCGCAAGCGGCTCGATTACCGTAGAAGGCTCGACTTCGGTTGCCCCTGTTATGCACGAGTTGCGCCAAGCCTATCTCGCCATCAACAGCAGCGCAAACATCGATGTACAAGAGGGCGGCTCAGGCGCCGGAATCACGGGTGCGATTGACGGCACCATCGACCTCGGCATGTCCAGCCGCGACCTGCGCGACGATGAAATTGTTAACTATACCACCATCGCCCTTGACGGCGTCGTTATTGTTGTAAATCCAACTAACCCCATTACAGGTCTGACTATGGAGCAAGTTTACCAAATCTACGCCCACGCGCAAACGCGTTGGAGCGCAGTATTCTAACCGATCTCTCCTCCAATGGGCGAAGGGTGCGGTTCACCGCATCCTTCCGCCTGTATATTCATCCATGAGGTGTACTTATGCAACGCGCCAAAATCTTAGAGTCTGTTATGAAATATGTTTTCATGGCATCAGCATTTACGGCCATCTTGGCAGTGGTGCTCATTTGTCTTTTTTTGTTTATCAACGGCCTTCCTGCTATTTTTGACATTGGTCCAGGCAATTTTTTAGGCGGCACAGAATGGCTTCCACGAGGGACACGCGCTGACCCAACGCCCTTATTCGGTATTTTACCCATGATTTTGGGCAGTATTTACGTCACAGCGGGCGCCATTTTGTTTGGCGTGCCCATCGGCATTATGACAGCCATCTTCATGGCACGTACATGCCCCCAATGGCTGTATAAGTTCCTCAAACCTGCCATCAATTTGCTGGCAGGCATTCCGTCGATTGTCTACGGCTTTTTTGGCATGATCGTCCTCGTACCGTTTGTGCGTGAAAATTTTGGCGGGCGCGGGACAAGTATGCTTACAGCATCACTCCTGCTTGGCATTATGATTTTGCCGACAATTGTCGCCATCAGCGAAAACGCTCTGCGCGCCGTACCGGACGAGATTTATGACGGCGCAGTCGCATTAGGCGCCAGCCACCAACGTGCCGTCTTCTTCGTGGTGTTGCCTGCGGCACGTTCGGGCGTTATGGCGGCCGTCATTTTGGCCATCGGTCGCGCTGTCGGCGAAACGATGGCCGTCAACATGGTGGCCGGCAACCAGCCAGTTATGCGTACACCGGACGAGTTTCTCATGGGTGTGCGAACACTGACGAGCAACATCGTTATCGAGATGGGTTACGCCGGCGGATTGCATCTTGACGCGCTGGTGGCAACAGGCGTTGTTCTGCTCGTTTTTATTTTTCTCATCAATATACTCTTTTCTATTTTACGGAAGGGAGGAACAAGATACTAAATGAGTGCTTTATTGCTACGGCTAAAACAATCAGCAACACGCAAGCGCAAGCCGCTCGACATAGCATTATCTATGATGGTCTGGCTCTCGGCGGCATTTACTTTGCTGATTTTAGGCTTTCTGTTGCTCCATGTATTGGTCAACGGCATCCCTCATCTACTCCGCCCCGGACTCTTTTCAACACAATGGACAACGCAAAATCAGTCTATGTTCCCCGCCATTATCAATACAGTCATTTTTGTTTTCTTTTCGCTCATGGTTGCCGTGCCGCTCGGCGTATTCACCGCCATTTATTTGGTCGAATACGCCAACCGCGGGAATAAATTGGTCGGTATCGTGCGTATGATGGCCGAGACACTGGCGGGCATTCCGTCAATCGTCTACGGGTTATTTGGCTTTATGATGTTTCGCAACTTCATGGGTTGGGGTCGTTCATTATTGGCGGGCGGCTTCACGTTAGCAATTATGATTCTGCCCGTTATTATCCGCACAACTGAAGAAAGCCTCAAAGCTGTTCCGGATAACTATCGAGAAGGCTCGTTCGGCCTGGGCGCGGGTCGGTTGCGAACGGTGTTCCGCATTGTTTTGCCATCGGCAATACCCGGCATTGTCGCCGGTGTGATTTTGGCGGTCGGGCGTGTTGTCGGCGAAACGGCGGCATTGATTTTCACCGCCGGCACGATGCCACATGTCATTGACAGCCCCACGGCATCAGGGCGCACGCTGTCGTTGCACATCTACTCAAACATCATGGAGGCGACCAACGACGATGTCGCTTACGCCACGGCAGTTGTTCTGCTGTTGCTTGTCATCGGCATCAACGCCTTGTCATACGGATTGGCTAAAATCAGCACAAAAGGCAGGAGAAAATAAAATGAACGAAACAATAACATTTGAACTCAAAAACGTAAATCTATGGTATAATGATTTTCAAGCACTGCACAATGTCAGCCTTGACATCATGGCAAGAAACGTTACGGCATTCATCGGCCCGTCGGGCTGTGGCAAATCAACCCTGCTCAAATGCCTTAACCGCATGAACGACTTGGTCGAAGGTTGCAAAATTGAGGGAAAATTCCTCTTGGATAATCAAGACATTTATGGTAATATAGATGTAAACATGCTGCGCAAGCGTGTCGGTATGGTATTTCAAAAGCCAAACCCGTTCCCCATGAGTATTTATGACAACATCGCCTACGGCCCGCGCATGCACGGCACAAAAAAACGCATTCTTTTGGACGAAATTGTGGAGAAAAGCTTGCGTGATGCAGCCATCTGGGATGAGGTCAAAGACAGATTAAAAAAGTCGGCGCTTGGTTTGTCAGGCGGGCAGCAGCAACGGCTTTGCATTGCGCGAGCGTTGGCGACCAACCCTGAGGTGTTGCTGATGGACGAGCCGACCAGCGCGCTCGACCCTATTTCAACCACTAAGATTGAGGAATTGATTGGCACTTTGAAGCAAAAGTACAGCATTGTCATTGTCACGCACAACATGCAGCAAGCGGCGCGTATTTCTGATGTAACGGCGTTTTTCTTGATGGGCGAACTCATCGAGACCGGCAGCACCGAGCAAATTTTTTCCAACCCACGTGAAAAACGGACAGAGGATTATATCACAGGGAGGTTTGGGTAGATTTTCCGTACACGAAACGCGACACTACTATAACACAGGAGGTACATCAATATGGGACGACCGACATTCGAACGCGAACTCAAAACCTTACAAATTGAACTCATTGACATGGGCAGCGCAGCAGAGTCCGCCATTGAGGAGTCCATCAACGCGTTCAAAAACTACGACGTTAACGCATGCAAAGTCATCATCGAAAACGATGAAATCATTGATGAGATGGAAAAACGCATTGAATCTAAATGTCTGTGGCTCATTGCACGCGAACAGCCCATTGCGTCGGATTTGCGTAAAATTACGACGGCACTGAAAATTGCTGCCGAGATGGAACGCATTGCCGACCACGCCGTTGATATTGCCATGCTGACCATCCGCATCACTGAGAAAAACGCCTTTGCCGACAGCGTTGAAATCCTACAAATGGCAGCTGTTTCCGTCGAAATGGTGCGCGATTCCGTCACTGCTTATGTCAATGCTGACTTGGAGTTGGCCAAGAATACAGAGGTGCGCGACGATAAAGTAGATGACTACTTCAATAAAATCAAGCACGACATCGCCGCTGTTTTTTGCGCACAGCCGGACAAGATTGACGGTGCGATTGACTACCTGCTCATTGCAAAATATCTTGAGCGCGTTGCCGATCATGCTGTCAATATCAGCGAGTGGGTCATTTTTTCGCAAACCGGCGAGCATAAAAACACCTTAATTTTCTGATGAGTGCATTGATTTATATCGTTGAAGACGACGAGAATATCCGCGAAATGATCGCTATGGCCTTGACATCGTTTGCCTACAACGTCAAGGCGTTCGACAATGCCGAAGATGCCATCACAGCAACGCAAGAAACGATACCCGACTTGTTTATCTTCGATGTCATGCTGCCCGGTATGAGCGGCATTGATGCCACGCAAACCCTGCGCAATACACCGCAAACGCAGGATGTCCCAATCCTCCTCTTAACTGCCAAAAGCACCGAGTTTGATAAAGTAACAGGCTTCAATTACGGTGCTGATGACTACGTCACTAAGCCGTTCGGCGTCATGGAGCTCGGCGCACGGATACGGGCATTGTTACGGCGGTCGAGCAAGGCATTGTCAACGGTAACAACAACGACTGTGGCGGGTGACTTACAGCTCAACCACAGCACACGCGAAGTCACACAGAAAAATATGACGCTGACGCTGACGTATAAAGAATATGAACTGCTTGCCATGCTGGTGCGCTTGCGCGACCGCATTGTGCCGCGCGAAGAACTGCTCAATGCCATTTGGGGTGACGATTTCTTCGGCGAATCGCGCACACTGGACATCCACATACGCACATTACGGCAAAAATTGGGCGACGATGCCGACAATCCGCGATATATTAAAACGCATCGCAGTGTAGGTTATCGGTTTATAGGTGAATAATTATGTATTATGTGATTATTGCTGTCACTGCCGCGCTCTCACTCTATTTATTTGCAGGGCGACTATTCATCAAATCAAGGCTGCGTCCCTTGAACCGGCTCGTCAAAAAAGTCACCACCGGTGATGACGACAACTTTGAACCAAGCCATAACTACGATGTCGACAAAATTGCTCTGCGCATCCAAATGTTGCATCGCGCGTTATCTGCAACACAAAAATCA
>WRAI01000021.1 GCA_009780275.1 Oscillospiraceae bacterium
AGGTCATAAAATCGTTGGTCGTTACGGCACGCACGGCGACGACATAGTTGTAAGTGCGCTTGCCGCCCTTGATGCCGACGGAAAGCGTGTCGGTCAGCAGCGCGAAATATTGGCCGGGGCGCTTGGGTATATTAAATACAACCCGTCGGAGGGTTGCACCTTACCCCGCGTTGTGAAAAAAGAGATACAGCCCTTGGAAGACGCTCAAATTAACGCTTTTATGAAAGCTGTGCAAGGTCACAGGTTTGAAGCGATTTATACGGTTACGCTCTTTACAGGGCTGCGACAAGGTGAAGTGCTTGGTTTGACATGGGACTGTATCGACTTTGAGAATGGCGTTATTGTAGTCAATAAGCAGTTGCAGAAAGAAAAGGAAAAAGGCGGCAAATTCTATTTCACGACGCTGAAAAATGATAAGGTACGGCGCATTGCGCCAGCCGATTACGTCATGCGCCTGTTATTCGCACACAAGGGCGCACAGCTTGCCATGAAACGCACGGCAGGGCAGGCATGGGACAGCAAGGACAATCTTGTGTTTACAAACGAGTTGAGCGACAATCTAGTACACGGTACGGTATATAAGAACTTCAAACGCATTGTTGACGGCATTGGCGCACCTGCGGCACGTTTTCACGATTTACGCCACAGTTACGCAGTGGCGGCGTTTACCCTTGACGTATACGGTCATGTTACCGAGCGCATGAAGAAAGAGAGTGCCGCTCGAATGGACGCATATATCAAAAACGTTCAAAATCTGTAAAGGGTATATTAGAGGGTACAGCCCCATTTTTAGACAAATAACAAAGCCTGTAACCATTGCAGTTACAGGCTTTGTCTGTGGCGGAGAAGGAGGGATTTGAACCCTCGCGCCGCTTTCACGACCTACACCCTTAGCAGGGGCGCCTCTTCGGCCTCTTGAGTACTTCTCCACGTCGATGATTTCTTATTCATCGACAATGATTGTACCATGTTGCGAGGCGGTTGTCAAGCCGTGTTTTAGTCGGCTTTCTTCATCCGACTAAACCGCACAATCAAGCATATCAACAGCAACAGAGTAAAGCCGGTTGCCATCAGCGCTACACCCCATAGCGGAATGTGATTGTCGCCCAACCAAAGTTCGATACCAAAGCCGCGCGCCACTTCGCCGCTGATGTCTTGGTGGGTTAGTGGTGTTACGTCCGACAAGGTGTGCAGGAATGCTTGGCGTGATAGGACGGTCAGCTGTGCGAATGGCATTGCACTGAAAAAGTCGCCTACGACTTGACCAAACATCCCTAACGGCACATACGCGCCGCTGACAAAGCCGCTGAATGTGCCGACAATTGTACCGATTGCATTTAGTGTTGTTTCCGATTTCAAAAAAGAGATGATTAATAGCATAAAGACATTGCCGAAAATCAAAGAGCCGATTGTGACGAGGGAAATGAGCCCAAATTGTGCCAGCGTAAAGCTCACGCCATACATTGCCATGAAATAGACTTGGAAAAAGGCGACAAAACCGAGCAGCGCCGTGAAGCCGAGCAAAAACGAGGAGAGCAAGTAAGATGAGAGCAATCCGTTGCGCTTCATGGGCGACACCAAGAAATCAGACAGTACGTTTTTTTCGCGGTCGGATACCATCAATGCCAGTGTTGACAGGGATAGTGTAATGGCACCGATGGGAATAATGGCGGCAAACATCAGGCTGTCGGCGAGCCATTGCAGGTTTTCACGCGGCACGGTCATGCCTAACTCTTCGGTGGTGATGTGTGTCCAGTTGTCGGTATAGACGTTGCGGAAGATGGCGAAGTGTAAGGCAATCAAAATGATGACAGCCAGCAGTGAGAAGAAAATATTGCCTTTTGTGCGGTAGAAGATTTTTATGTCGCGGATCACGAGGCTTTTCAAATGGTTCATTCTGCCTTCCTCCCCACTACGTTTAAGAATACGCTGTCCATGCTGCCTTTTTCCATTTCAAAGCTGTCCAGATAGGGCTTTACTTTGGATAGTAGGTCGATGGCTTCTATGCCGTTTTTCAGTTTTACGATGTAAGTGTCGGCAATGAGATCGTAATTCTGCAAATGTTGTTCCAACGCGGCGTTGGCGCCGCCTTTGACGACAAGGCGCAAAATATCTGTTGAATACTGCGTTTTCAGTCGTTGCGGTGTGTCGATGCAGAGAATTTTGCCGTTGTCCATAATGGCGACGCGGTCGGCGTGTTCGGTTTCCTCCATGTAGTGGGTGGTAAGGAACACTGTCATGCGCGATTCTTTGCGGATGTCTTCGATGGTCTCCCATAGTTCAATGCGGCTTTGGGGGTCAAGGCCGGTGGTCGGCTCATCAAGGAACAAAATGCTGGGAGAGGCTATTAAAGCGCGTGCGATATCGCACTTGCGTCGCTGGCCGCCGGATAGCTTGCCGTATGGCTGCTTGAGGAAACTTGTCATAGACAGTCGTTCGGCGAGCGCAGTCAAACGCTTCTTAGCATTTGATGCGCTGAGACCGTACAAGGCGGCGCGGCTGATGACGTTTTCTTCAGCTGTCAGCACGTTGTCCAGCACATTGCCTTGAAAGACAACGCCGATTTTTTGTCGGATGGCATTATCGTCTTGGCCGAGAGCTATGCCGTCGAGCATGACATTGCCGGAGGTCTTTTGCACCAGCGTACAAATGATATTGATGGTGGTGCTTTTGCCTGCGCCGTTGACGCCCAATAGGCAGAACAGCTCGCCGGCATTGACGTTGAAACTGATGCCGTCGACGGCATTTGTGGCTGCTGTGGCGTAACGTTTGATTAAGTTTTGGATGGATAATATGCTCACGATAGCCTCCTATGTTATAGGGCACCCTTGTGCGTCCCGTAAAATGGTGAGTGGGCAGATATTCAACGAGATGCGCGGGGGTGTGTCCGCTATGAAATCTTAAAATAGTATATCATAAAAAATCATGCTGGACAAGCCTTTGTTTGTCGTGTATAATACATGTTAACATAGCATACATTCTATATACAAAAGCAGGAGGCAACCATCATGGCAACGACAATTATTTTGGCGAGCATCGGCGTAGTGGTGCTTATTCTTATCTTAACGGGACTGTTTACTGTGCAGCAGCAAACGGTCGCCATCATTGAACGGTTTGGCAAATTTAAACGGGCTGTCAATGCGGGGTTGCATTTGCGTTTTCCGCTGGGCATTGACCGCGTGGTCTATCGCGTGCAACTGCGTGTACAGCAAAACCACATTATTATTGAAACAAAAACGCGTGACAATGTGTTTGTGCATATGAACGTTGCCGTGCATTATCAAGTTGACCCGGGGAAAGTCAAAGAGGCATATTATTCGCTGGTTGATCCGGTGCGGCAGTTGACATCCTATGTTGAGGATGCCATTCGCTCATCGTTGCCGAAATATACGCTCGATGAGTCGTTTGAGCGCGAGGATGATATTGCCGGTGATGTGCATAAACAGCTCAGTGAAGAGATGGCGAAGTTTGGCTACATCATTATCCGCACATTGATTACGGCGATTGAACCGGCGGCCGGCGTTAAAGACGCTATGAACGCCATTAATGCGGCACAGCGCCAAAAAATGGCGGCGCAGGAGCTGGCAAACGCCGATAAAATTCGTGTCGTCACTGCCGCTGAGGCTGAGGCTGACCGTAACCGTTTGCACGGCGAGGGCATTGCCAATCAACGCAAGGCCATCATTGACGGGTTGAACAGTTCGTTCGGCGAGTTGAAGTCGACGGGGCTGAGCGAAAAAGATGTTATGAGCATTCTGTTGACCGAGCAGTATCTTGATATGATGGGTTCGTTTGCCCGTGAGGGAACGCATACGATTTTGCTGCCAAGCAACGCAATGGGCGCGGAGGATATTCGCACACAGCTTTTGAGCGCTTTTGCCGCCAATCAGGAGAAAGTGACAAAATCTAGGGCTAAGGCGGCGGCTGATAAGTAAGTATTTTTTGTGAAGTAAAGCCCCCATAGGATAGCGCCGGGAAGGCACTGTCTTACGGGGGCTGATTTTTGTGTGTAGGCCTATACCGTGCCTGCTATGTCCTCGCCGTCTATGAAGAGTTTGTAGCGCTTAGTCGTGAACTTTAACACGCAGTAGTTGGGGTCGTCCGACCCTGTGAAGTGATGTGAGAGACCGTCATACCACATTTCGCGCTTTACGTCAGCTGCGGTGATGATCTCTATTTCGCCGACCAGGTTGATGCAGTGTTCGGCGGTGCCGAAACAGACGCTGGCACGATTGCATTTAGCAGCTCTTTTTGCTCTGTTTTCGTCGAGCATTGTGCCGAATGTAATCCAGTTGATATCTTCTGACCTTGACGGCATCATGATTGAAGCAGTGGGAAAGCCCTCTTCGTCGATCAGCGAAAGAGTGCATATCCCAAAGCCTGTTTTGCCGCGCGCAGAGTTTGCCACAATGACTTCGGCAGCTTTAGCGATCGCATTTTGTTTCATATTTCCACAACCTTTCTGCTTGAATAAGCACTGTAATTATACCTCAAAACTTACTCGTATTGATGTAAAAATCGGACATATTATTGCGATATTCTTGTGGCGTAACGCCGCATACCGACTTGAAATCGCGGGCGAAATGAGATAAGTCGTAAAACGCCATAACATCAGAAATAAACATTATGCTGTAATCGGCCTTTTTTAACAGGCGAAAGGATTTGTTGATCCGAAGCAGCCTTGAGAACGATTTTGCGCTCACGCCCACATGCTGTTTGAAAATTCGGTTCAATTGACGCTGGCTGTAATGAATGTTATCGGATACTTCTTGTATGGAGATATTGCCGGAACAAGCGATGATGTTTTGAAGTGCCGGCATTAGTTGTTGGCAGTGTGTTGTATACATGTTTTCCAGCAACAGTGTATCAAGGCTGTTTATAAGTTCGTAAATATTGCCGGCCTTTTCGATTGCGTCAGAGAGCAGCTTGCTTAATGCAAGATCAATGACTTCAAACGAAAGTGATTGATCGGCTAAATGACTTTGAGGTATGCCTGTAAGGGCGTATAGTCCGGCCGGCTTAAATTCTATGGTGACGATCATGTTAAGTTGGTTGACTTGACTGCCGTATGTATATGGTTTTGTGCCGGGACCGTCCAAATGAACGGACAAATTTTGATTGTTGTTTTCAATGGAAATGGTCGCACATCCGGATGGTATGGCAGTAAAACCGTTAGGGATGATATCTCTTGTAGGAAAAGTAATGTTATAATTTGAAATGTATTCCCTTACGTTTGGATGAGGCAACAGGCATATAAATTCATTTGTTCGGAGTAATATGCGATGCTTTTCTTCAAATGTGTGTATGTCTTTTTGTGAAATCATAGTTAGTACCCTCTATTGGACAGCGTCAAAACAAGCGTACCACAACAGTCGGCCAATGTCAACGACTATCTGTAAAGACTGGACAAGCAGGCATTTATCGGATAGAATAGGCGTATATTTTTACCGAGGTGGTTTTCATGCCGTTACGTAAAGCAAAAAAAAAGTCTGCCGTTCAACGCATTAAATGCACTGCTGTTGTGCCGGCTGCCGGCGCGTCTTCACGGTTTGGGGAGACCGCTGCCGGGACATCAAAGCTGATGGCCGAGTTTTTCGGAAAACCGGTACTTGTCTATGCATTGCAAGCTTTGCAGGACAGTCAAGCGATCGATGATGTTGTTGTCGCGGCACAGCGCGAGATGATACCGGTTATTTATGAATTGTGCAAGCAATTTGCGCTGACAAAAGTTACGAAAATTGTGTGCGGCGGTGAGAACCGTTTGCAGTCGGTGCGCGCGGCGTTGCAGGAGATTGACGATGATGTACAGTTGGTGGCCGTGCATGACGGTGCGCGACCGCTGGTACGGATGGCGGATATTGACGCTGTTGTGTCACAAGCGGCGACGTATGGTGCGGCTATTTTGGCTGTGCCGTTGAAAGATACAGTCAAAGAAGTACAGGGCGGCTTGGTTAAGCACACCATTCAACGTGCTAAATATCACGCTGTGCAGACGCCGCAGGTGTTTGATTTGCTTGTGCTGCGTGAGGCGCTGACACGGGCGGCGCGGTTGGGCGAAGATATCACAGACGATAGCATGGCGGTTGAGCGGTTGGGTGTGCCTGTGCATGTTGTGTCGGGCAGTTATGATAATATTAAAATCACCACGCCGGAGGATTTGGCTGTTGCGGCGGCGTTATGGGAGGAAATAAATGTTTAGAGTGGGACAGGGCTTTGACGCCCATCGTCTTGTCGAGGGACATAAGCTTATCCTTGGTGGGGTGGCCGTGCCGCACGACAAAGGGTTGTTGGGGCATTCCGATGCCGATGTGTTGGTTCACGCCATTTGCGACGCGCTGCTCGGCGCATTAGCGTTGGGTGATATTGGCAAGCACTTTCCACCGACTGACCCGCAGTATAAAGATTGTGACAGTATGGTATTGCTGCGTGCCGTGGGTGAATTGCTGGCGGGAAAAGGGTATGCAATCTCCAATGTTGACAGCACCATTGTTGCGCAAGTGCCCAAGTTGGCACCGTATATGGGAACAATGCGTGTGAATATCGCTGCTGTGCTAGGCCTTTCGCCCGATGTCATCAGCGTTAAAGCAACGACTGAAGAAAGCATGGGGTATACGGGGCGCAGTGAGGGGATTAGTGCGATGGCGGTTTGCTTAATCGCGGAAGGATAAGAGGACAAAATGCCTAAGCAAAAGCTAATTATAATCAGTGGCTCGCCTTGTGTTGGCAAGACCACGGTGGCGGAGCAGCTATTCGAATCACTTGAAAATTGCGCCCACCTGGATGGCGACTGGGTATGGCGCATCAATCCGTTTTCAATCGCTGATCCAAGGCTGCGCAACGGCGATAAAAATATGTCCTTTGTGTTGTCCACGTACTTAAATTCGGATTTTGAGTATGTGATTTTTTCTTCGGTGGTGGCAATGTATAAGCATATTCGCGAGCCGATATTGCGGGATATTACAGCAAAGAATTTTATGACCATTGGCTTTACGCTGACTTGCTCGGAAGAAACGCTGACAGTGCGACATAAGAATCGTGGCGATGATGGCGAGGTGGATTTTCGATGGCTGCGAGAAGCACCGTATCCGAATGATTATGTCATCCACACTGATGGCAAAATGGCAGCACAAATTGTTGCCGAAATAAAAGGGATAATTGGGTAGTGAAAATGGAGCTATTTACGAAAGATTTGGCGTTGCGAACGGTTGAAATGCGTGACATTGAGGAAGTTGCGCGCATGTGGGCGTTGCATCGTATCGAGTTCAAGTGAGAGCCAAAATGGTCCTTTATAAATATGATGAGGAAAGCGGCGACCCACTATTTTATACGGATAAAGATATTTATTTCAAAATGAAGGATTTCCACGGGCATTAGAGGACAACAGGATTATAGTTGCTGAAATGCATTGCGCTTTACTGCCGAAATAATCCCTACTGCCAAAAACATCGTGACAACAGAGCTGCCGCCGTAGCTGAAAAATGGTAATGTCAAGCCAATTACCGGTGCGATGCCAAGGCACATACCAACATTGATAAAGAGCTGGAACATTATCATGGCGCCGATGCCGGCGCAGATGAGCCGCTCGTTCATGTCGTGCGCACGGAGAGACATAGACAAGCATCGCCATGTGATGGCCAGCAGCAGCAAGAGAATTACACCTGTGCCGATGATGCCCAATTCCTCACCAGCAACGCTGAAAATAAAATCGGTGTGTCCGAATGGCAGACGTTGGCTTTGCGTTTGCGCGCCGTTGAAGAGTCCCATGCCTGTTATGCCGCCGTTGCGCAGCGCAATTTGCGATTGCGCGGTTTGCCAGCCGAAGCCCAGCGGGTCGCGTTCGGGGTCAAGAATGAGAAGAATGCGCTCCTTTTGGTGGGATTGGAAGACAAAATGCCACAGCACCGGCAATGCCGCAACGCCTATACCGGCGGCACCGAGTATCCACAGCAAGTGCAGACCTGAACACAGCGCCATAACGAGAAAGATAAAGACATACACCACCGCCATGCCCATGTCATCTGATGCGAACAAAATCAGTCCGCACATAAAGCCGACATGCAGCCCCAGTGACAGTACGCTAAGCGTGTGGTTGAGGCGCTTGTCCAACGCCGTGAAATGTGCGGCGAGCAGTAAAATAAATGTAACTTTGACAACTTCGGCGGGTTGGATGTTAAAGGGCAAAAATGGAAACACCAGCCAGTTTCGATTTCCGCTGCCGTTGTCTTGCCCCCAGATAAAGAGCAACGCGATGAACAGCACATTGAAAATTGCCAGCAAGAACCAGAGTTTGCTGTATGTCGCGGGTTTGATGCAGGTGATGGCGATATAGAGGATCAGCCCCAGCGCGATGGCAGTGGCTTGAATGGTTATCATTTGGCGTGCGGCGGCGAATGAGCGTGCGGCCGATATGATGAGCAGTAAGCCGTAGAGCGCGGCGATGAGGCTGAGTGCGAGCAGCAGTATGTCGGCACGGCGAAAGAAGTTTGTGAGGACAGTTTTCATACTTTTATTTTTGCCAAATTTATGATATGATAGACGCTAGTTGGCATAATGGTGTGCGATGCAGGAAGTTTATGTTATCTTCAAAAAACCTCTTGACTCTTCCTTTGGGGAAGAGTTTATAATATGCTTATCTCCGCGAAATAATAGAAACGAGGACAAGCATAATGAGCAACCTAATCAAAATCAAAGACGTGTCTAACAAGTACGACATAACTGCACGTACTCTGCGGTATTACGAGGACATGGGACTAATCGAAAGCAACCGAGCCGACGATTACGCCTACCGCTTGTATGACGACAATGCCGTGCGGCGAATTGAACAAATTCTTATCCTACGCAAACTTAACATCAGCATCAAAGATATACAACGCATTTTCGCTGCTCCCGACTCCGGCGCGGTGCTGGAAGTGTTGGATAAGAAAGTGCAAAACATAGACGATGAAGTTGCGTTGTTGCATGAACTGAAAGACATTGTGCTAGACTTTATCCGTGAAATTGAGCAAGTAAATTTTACCGACAATTCCGATGTAAAGCAGCTCTACGACAAGGCAAAAGAGATTGAAACACAGTTAGTCAGCGTGGATTATATCGGCAAGCCGTCTAATTCTACGGTGAGCCGCTTGGCGGAAATTACGGATAAACTCGACAAGAAAATCCCCGATGTTATGATTGTTAGAGTGCCGAAATTTAGGGCAATAAGCGGCGATATTGGCGAACTCATGGGCTGGGCTTGGAGTGAGGGGCGGCTTGATACTCTTTTTAAGGATATTATTTTTGATTGTGCGGATTTCATGGTGAGGTACAGTGACAAGTTTGAGTACACGATGGCAGTAAGGGACAATATCACCGATGCCGATGTCGAACCGTATAAAATACACGATTTTGAAGGTGGACTATATGCCGTTGCTGTCAGCATTAACGAAGACCACGAGAGCATAGGCAAAGTTGAGGACAAAATTTGCGAACGACTTAACAATACTACAAACTTCGTTTATGATGATAGCCGAGGTGTGTTGGGTACGATGCCGTACCTTAACGAGTCGGAGGACGATGAAATAAAACGCGGACTCGGCTATTTCCAACTCTATCGGTTCGTGCCGATAAAATTAAAGGACGGCGTGTAAAATGAAAATACACAAAATACCGCTTGAAGCAATTACATCAGACGGCATAAATAAGTTTGGCAAGCCCAAGAAAGGCGTAAAAATACGAGTTGAAAACGGCGAATTGCATATCCCCGCCGATGAATCAATCCTCGGCAAAGCAAAACATCATGTCTATGTGCCGGGCAATTATAAGTTGCCGTTCCGCATTGACATGACAGCCAAAACCGAAAGTTTGGCGGCAAAATTAACTGACATGGTATCGCAGTTGACTCTATTAGTTGGCTGTGGTATGGTATATTTCAATGGCGGTCACACAAGCGCAACCGATTTCTTAGTGCCAGCCAAAGGCTCATCTGTCGGTGATGCCAAGTTGACGAGTTTCGTGGCTTATAATGACATGCCGTTGAGAGATTTTGCAGACATATCGGTTTTCGTCGGTAGAAAAATGTTGTGGGCTACTGTCAACGGACAAATCTGTTTTGCTTCGGACAAAATGCCGTACATGGAACTATTGGACGACCAAACTGTTGATATTGCCATCAGCGGCGGCACACATACCATGTTGACAATCAGTACATTGACAATTACCGAATATGAAAACGACGAGCCGGAGATTCCTGTCGTACTCGCCAATCTGCCCGAAATATCGTCGTTTGAAATGTATATCAACGGCTTGCCGCCCGAAGTGCATGATGAATTACGCAAGACCGACGAATTTTTACTGAATGATATGAAAAAGAGCCTGAAACTTCGGCGGAGTATTGACAAAGGCGGGCATTTACTGTATCAATCGCCATGTGGATTTCACTATCGCATTCGAGAGTTCGGCGTACATAATTGCCATGAAACGCATTGGGTCAAGAGTGCAAACAAGCCGGACTTTACAAGCGAAGCGTTGAATAAATTAGCCGAAACATCACCGGATTTGGCGAATGAAATGTTTGCGCGATTATTAGTTTGTACACCTCATGCGCGTGACTGCGGACGCAGGACAAGTGTCAGTTTCAATGGGCAGACAAGACAAGTTTGCGCCGGTAGAATTGAGCTTGAAATGTTGCCGGAACGGTTTGACGATGTGCGGAAGTATATCGCGGTGGTTGGTGAGGTTGTTACGCAAAAGCAGGGATGCAAATAATTATAACCCCGTGCCCAAAATGCGGTTATCAATATCAATCAAAGTTTATATTTTACGAAGGGATAAAAATTATGGATTTGAACATGAAAACAGAAAGTGAACGGCAGTGGGCACTTCAAATGTTTAATGAAAATGCGGAAAATTACGATAAATACGAACCAAATTACCCGGAGGCGCTAGTCGAAACAATTATAAATAAAGCCAACTTAACTTCCGGTTCAAAACTGCTTGAAATAGGTTCGGGGAACGGTAGAGCCACTGCACAATTTGCGAACTTTGGGTTCGAGATAGTATGTATTGAACCCGGTATTGACATGATTGAGAAAGCAAAAGCCAAATTAAAAGATAAAAATATAAAGTTTATTCATTCGCGGTTTGAGGACTATGCTGCGCCGTCAGAATATTTTGACGCGGTTATTTCAGCGCAGGCATTCCATTGGGTTTCTCAGCCGCTTGGCTATGAAATATGCTCAAAAACACTAAAAAAAAGCGGATATCTAGCCCCATTTTGGTATATAGAGCTTTTCGGCGATTCTGATTTAGACAGAGAGCTTTGGGCTATTATAGAGAAATATAACGCATATGTGTCCTGTATGCGGGAAGCGGATTATGCTAACCGAATGGAAGCTGTTGCTTCAAAGATTGTTTCGAGCGGCTTGTTTTCAAAACCTAAAATCATTCATTCGTGCCTAGATAAAAATTACATGGCAGATGACTATTTTAATTATTTGGACTCTCATGGCGTTTTCGATAAACAGCCTGATGAAGTAAAACAAGCGTGTTGCGAAGAATTGCTAAAATTATCTGATAAATATAACGGTATAAAGCGGCACTATACTTGTGAGCTGTATTTAACGCAAAAAATATAAAGCCATATATAAGCATTAGCAGAAGTTGCACCCCTAGCGCAGATATCATAAACGGAGACCTATCATGCGAACAACGACTCACAGCGAAGTCCAGACCGAAGTCTTTGCCCAACAATTTGCCAAACGCCTGAAATGCGGCGATATTGTGGCACTGTTGGGTGGCATCGGCGCGGGCAAAACGGCGTTTACACGCGGGCTTTGTGTTGGTTTGGGCTATGGCGGACGCGTGACCAGTCCGACGTTTAATTTGTTGCATGAGTATTGCGGCGATGTGTGTGTAAGGCATTATGATTTATATCGCATCAACGGCGCGGAGGACTTGGAAGAGTTGGGGTTTTGGGATGGGATTGACGATTGCATTACTGTGATTGAGTGGAGCGAGCGGGTGTTGGATGTGCTGTCAAGCGACTGTTGGCGTGTGGAAATTATGAGAATCGGCGATGAAGAACGGCAGATTGAAATCATAGGGCACGAGGAGAATTATACATTATGATATTAGGTTTGGATAGTTCATCGAAAACGGGTGCGGCGGCACTTATGTGTGACGGCGAAATGATTGCGCGAGCATTTTGTGACAAGGGATTGACGCATAGTCAGACATTTTTGCCGATGATTGCTGAAATGCTTGATAGCGTTAATGTAAAGCCAACGGCATTGACAGGTGTTGCCGTGACGGTTGGACCCGGCTCGTTTACCGGTTTGCGCATTGGCCTGGCGACAGCACAGGCGTTGGCTTGGCCGGATTTGCCGTGCGTGGGCGTGTCGTCGCTGTATGCGGCGGCGCAGGGTGTTGTTGCCAGCAACGGTCTAATTTGCGCTTGCATGGACGCGCGGCGAGGGCAGGTGTACAATGCGTTATTCCGCGCTGAAAACGGCGTGTTGATACGGCTTTGCGATGATCGTGCTTTGCCGATGGAGGAATTGTTTGCCGAGGGGCTGGACAACCCCATGTTCATCGGTGACGCGGCGACAATGTGCGCAGCGGCGTATGACAAGCCGCACCGTGCAGTTGATATGCCGTACATACAAGGAGAGGCTGTTTGTCAAGCGGCATGGCCGTATTTTCAGCGTGGCGAAACGGTGTTGTGTCACGCGTTGACGCCGAATTATTTAAGGATGTCGCAGGCCGAGCGGGAGGCGATGTAGACATAGCAGAAATTATGTTAGTAGCGACATTGCTTCTTTGTGCAGGCTTGTTTCTGTGGTCTAAGCTACATATAAGCCGCGGAATACACTCTAAAGTTGAATCAATCGGCGGAAAAGTAGTCGCCATTCGGCGCGATGGGAGGATTGACAGTCCATTTCGCGATGACACAAGGATAATTTTGGGCAATATTTATCTCGTTGAATATGAAATGCAAGGGCAACGGCGGGAGGGCTGGGTAATGCTCAACGGCATTAGACATAAAACGTTTGAATGGCGGCTGTAAATTCTCGCTAAGCGTGCAAAACCCTCTCGAAATGAGTGCTTTACTTTTGTTTGTAGGCGGCGTATACTGTTAACAGAAACGTTTCGAAAATAAAGCATCATATGCTTGCCATGACCGTCATCGGTGAGAAGTATGATCCCCACCGTGACGGCTGCAATTGAAAGGGAGGCCAAAATGTCAAATTATTTTAGCGAAACAGTGAAACGCTTACGCCGCGCGCGTGACTTAACGCAAGAGCAAATGGCGGATATTTTTCATGTATCGCCGCAGTCGGTCAGCCGTTGGGAAACGGGCGTGAATTATCCCGATATTGCGCTGTTGCCGCACATCGCATGTTTTTTCGAGGTGACGGTTGATGAGCTGTTGGGTACGGAAGCAATACGCAGTGAAGAAAAAATCAAAGAATATATAAAAGATATTCGGAATTTGCTAAATTCCGGCAGACTTAACGAGGCTATTGCATTAGCGCGTAAGGCGACAACACAATACCCGTTGCATAGTGGATTGCATTATCATCTTTTACAGGCATTATGCCAAGAGCCTGAAAAGCATAAAGATGAAATAATAATAGTCGGCGAAAGGCTGATAAATAATAACCCCAATAATTGGGGGATTAAATATCAGCTTGTCGAACGGTATGCCGAATGGGGAATGAAAGATAACGCGAAAAGAATCTTAGATACCATGCCGGCTGAAATATGGGATTCGCAAGAGCCGTGGGCAGGACTATTGTTAGAGGGCGAAGAATGGCTGAAAAATCAAAAGTCGCGTATCCTAAGAGCAAGATATTACTTAGAGTGGCTTATTGGTGTGTATATAGATAAAGCTGATTTGGACGCTTTGAAAAAAATTGAGCACCGAAAAGCCAAGTTGCAGATTGAAAGTCTAATAGACGAAATGGTGGGTCATTCGGTAGAGCATATTGAACTTGCATTTATAAATATCAACTTTGCCCAATCATACTGCGAAGCGGGAGATATTGAAAACGCTTTGGCGCATTTAGAAAAAGGGACGCAGGATGCCATGCACCACATTGACGTTATGGACAAAACCAACGATGATGACGGCGGTAACTATATGGCATGGTCAACACGGCGCAATCTGCCGTGGATTTTGTGGCAAGACCATCTTACCAAGCCGCAGTTTGACATCATTCGGAATGACGAGCGGTTTGTCAAGTGTTTTGAGTGGCTGAAAGCTAATTCAAAAGAGTTGACGTAGGGCAGGGGCTTTGCCCCTGCCGTAAAATAATTTTCACAGTTTACATAATCCAACACATATTGACAGTCATAATGGGTATACTAAGTCATGGACAAGTTGTCCATGACTTTTTTATACATAGGAGTGATAAAATGTTCTTTGAGTGTGTGGGCAGCCAGGATACCGTGACGTTAAAGCTTAAAGGGGAGTTGGACCACCACGCCGCCATGCAGACTTTGCGGCAGGTCAGTGAGCAAATCGACAATCGGCGCCCGACAGAATTGTGCATTGATATGCGCGGCGTGAGTTTTATGGACAGCTCTGGCATTGCTGTACTGTTGGGGTCGTATCGGCGGATGATGGAAATCGGCGGTACATTTAAGGCTGTCGGTGTCAGTGATCAGGCGCGCCGCGTACTGGCGACAGCGGGGGTGGATAGATTGATTAAGCTAGGGTGACGGGGTGGTTCCACGCATGGTGCGCTAATCATACATCACAAAGGAGATTACATACTAATGAAAAAAAGAACAATCATCAATCAAATGGCGATGGATTTTGTCAGTCGTTCCATCAATGAATCGTTTGCGCGGACGGCGGTGTCAGCATTTACGGCGCAGCTTGACCCGACGCTGGAAGAGATTAACGACATCAAGACTTCGGTCAGTGAAGCGGTGACAAACTGCATTGTACACGGCTATCCAGATCAAATCGGGCGCGTTTGGGTCAAAGTGCGACTGTACGACGACGGGCTGATGGAAATTATCGTGCGTGACAAGGGCGTAGGCATTGCTGATATTCCAGAGGCGCGGCGACCGCTTTTCACTACCGGCGGCGCCGAACGCAGCGGCATGGGCTTTACCATTATGGAGAGCTTTATGGACAGCTTGCGCGTGCGCAGTATTGTTGGTAAGGGCACGACTGTTACGATGGCGCGCCGCATTGTACCGCGTATGTCAGGACGATGAGCGCTTTAGCTGAGCGGCAGACAAGTCAGGCTGAATTGCTCAAAAAAGCGCGTGAAGGTGATAGCCAAGCACGCGCTGAGGTACTCGAACAAAACGGCGGACTTATTTGGAGCATCGTTCGCCGCTATTTTGGTCGCGGCGTTGATGTCGAAGATTTGTATCAGTTAGGGTGTATCGGTTTTATTAAAGCCATTGACGGTTTTGACGATGCCTATGGCACGCAATTTTCTACTTATGCGGTGCCAAAGATTGCGGGAGAGATCCGGCGCTTTTTGCGCGACGACGGCGCAATCAAGGTCAGCCGTGGGCTGAAAGAACAGGCCTATGCCATCAAGCGGGCACGGGAGGCATTTTTGGCAAAGCATGGGCGTGAGCCGACTGTGTCGGAATTATCCGAGGTGTGCGGGTTGACTGTGCAAGATATCGCGGCGGCGGAATTGGCGACTGAACCAATGCAATCGCTGCAGGGCGCCGCCGATGAGGGTGTTGCCTTGGAACAGACGCTGGGCAACGATGGCATTGAAGATGCTTTGGTTGAACGCATGGCATTGCGGCAGGCGTTGCAAACTCTGCCAGAGCGCGAGCGCATGGTTGTTGAATTGCGCTACTTTCGCGGCATGACGCAGCAAAATGTCGCCAAAATCATGGGTGTATCACAGGTGCAGGTGAGCCGTATCGAGCGGCGCAGTTTGGCGTTGTTGCGCGAGGAAATGGGTTAGAAAATCATGCCGCCCAGTAAGTATTCGCGCATAGTGAAGAGCAGTCCGGCGAAGAAGGCGAGAGCGAATAGGATGCCTGCAATGCGCCATTTAGCAGCAAAGTGACCCAGGAAAATAAACACCGGTGCGGCAGCGACGATGTAGCGGCCGCCGCTGAGCAGCCATGATACGGCGAACGACATAAAGATATAACCCAGCACATAGACGATATATGTCGAACTCAAACGCTTGATGGCGGCATATGTGAGTGCCGCAATGGCGAGTGTAAAGGCGAGAATGTTGGGGATAAATATGGCATTGGCAAGGTGCGGCTGTGCCGCGATATTTTCAAATTGAGCGAAAAGAACGCTGCCAAAGTAAGCGAACTCATTGTGCCAGTGGGTTTGTTGGTAGTACATGAAGCGGAACGGGTCGCCAGAGATATACCAGTTGATGGCCAAATAGACGAGGCCGCCAACAAGCATGACGGCAATCCATGCGCCTTTGCGGGCAAGTATACAAAAAAAAGTTTTCCATTTGGTGGTGCGGAGGAGCGCGACTAGTTTTTCGTGCGCAATTAGCTCAATGATGGCGGCGACGATTAAGATAATGCCGGCCATGCGCGTCATAATGGCAAAGGCGCCGGCAATGCCAGCGAGGTGCCATTTGTGCGTGCGAATATAGTATAGGGTCATGACTGTTGTGAGCAAGAAGAGGCTTTCGGTCATAGGCACGCCGAAGAAAAAAGAGTGGGGGGCGATGGATATAAAAATCAGCGTCCACCAAGCGGCCGATGCACTGAATTCGAGCCGTACCAAGCGGTATAGGTAGCACAGCGCGGCGGCGAAGCTGACGAATGATACGATATAGGCTGAGACGAGATAGTGTCCCAGTAAAAGGTTGATTAACCCGACAAGCCAGCCATACAGTGGGAAGAAGACCAAGAGCAAGTGGTTGCCGTTTTCTGTCCAGCCATAGCCGACGGTGGCTAAATGCAGATAGTGATTTGAGTCGCCGCGTCGGAATGAGTAGTTAAAAAGCTCAGCTATCGTGATAGAATAGCCCTCTGACGACACGAGGATAAACCCGATGACAGGAATGAGCAAGCGCACGCCCAAGGTGAAGAGGAGGATTTTGCCGTAGGGTGTTTTTTCTTGCGCGACGGGGGTGCATAGCTCTGATATATCCTTTGCGGGAGATGTGTCCCCGGTGGCTTGTTTATTGTTTGAAACACGATAAATGCGAATTAAGGTCAGCAGAGCGATGCCCCAAAAGAGAGCGTGCAATGCGTAGGCATAAAACAGACCCAAGAGCGCCATAAGTTAGCTCCTTGCCCCGCGGCGCTGGTTCCATTCGAACCACCATAGCGCGGCGACCAACATAATAGCTGTATAGATGGCCAGTGCGCCGAGTTGTATGGGTACGCGGAAGTTGCCAGTCCACCACCAGCTCAAATATTGCGAGTAGCCCGCGAACGAGCCAATGAAAACAAAGATAGGCACGAGCCACGCGATTTTCTTGCCGTGCACTACGGCATAGGCGACGGCCAGGATGTCGGCAATGTAGTAATAGCGGTCGTGCATTTGCGGCAAAAGCCAGACAATGCCAAGTGACAGGAGGAGGCTGACAGTCAGAAAATCACGATTGCGGGCGTCTAAGTCCTCTTTGTTTTTATGCCAGCGGCTAATGCCGATAGACAATATTGTCAATGCAAAAACGAACGCCAATATAATCATGGCCGGCCGTATGATGCTTGGCGCGTCAAATTGGCTGGTATCGGTGATGTTGGGGAAGAAGAACGCCAAGAATGTCGAGGCGTTGAGCACCATAAAGTTGCTGTTTGTGCCGGTTTGGTTGACATAGATTTCCAATGTGCCGGCCAACGGTCGTCCGGCGAGCAAGGCGGGCATCAACGTCGCGAAGAATGTTGCCAAAAATGTCAGCAGTGCTGTTGCGGCAAGGCGTATGGCATCGGCAACGCCGTTTTTCTTGAAGGCCTCGTAGCAAAAGACAACAGCGATGAGCAGATAGATGGGCAGGAAGAAAATGGCTTGTAGTTTGAACGATAATGCGAGCGCGGCCATGGATGCTGACAGCATTGGACGCTGTTTGACGGCAAAGAGCAGTGCCAGCACGATAAAAAAGGTATAGATGCTGTCACATTGCGCCCAATAGGCACTATTGAGCCATGTGATGGGGTAGAAGAGAGCGAGTGAGAGAGAGATGATGGCAAATCGTTGACGTTTGTGCGGCGCATTGGGATTACCACGCCCTACGGAATCTTTACGGATATAGCAGCGCACCAGCTCCATGACGGCGATGGCCAGGCCGATATCGAAAAGGCTTGACACCCACTTAATCAGATAAACGTCGGCGATGGGTACGCGCGATATGCCGATAAGGATATATAAATAGGGCATGTTGTAGTCGCCGATGGGGGTGACCAACGCATCCCGTATTGTCATACCGCGGAAAGCGTCAATCCATACGCGCAGGAAAGTGTTGTAGTCGGCGGTGAACTGGAATGTCCACTCGTTCCATGTAGATTGCGGGCCGTCGAGCAGCCATGCGCGCAAAAAAACGGCACCCATTAAGGCGAGCAGCGCAATGACATACACATTGCGGCTTTCGAATAGTGATTTGCGCAATGCCAAATAGAGCGCACCACCCAGGTATAGGCCGACAAACAGAAACATTAGCGCCAGTTGTTCGCCGAAACCGATGCAGCGGCCGTAGGATGACCATGTGTTGATATCTGTCCAAACCGGCGTATCAAGTGTACGGTAGGTCAGTGCGAATGTCTGCGTTATGGTGAGCAGCAACGCCAAAATGCCCGCGCCGAGCAGGGCGTAAGTGAGTTTTTGATTTCTTGTGAGTGTGTTTGGCATAATTTTAGACCTCTAACAATTTTGCTAGCGGCACATTGCCGCTGACAATTTCGCCATGAAATTCATCGAATGAGCCGGTATTGCCTTCCTGTGGAGGGTGGGCACTGTTAGACGATGGAGTGGTCGAATCCCAAACGCAGTAGGGGGTGGGGGTACTATCATGCTGCCCGTTTGTGACGCAGGTATAGTGGTCGCTGCACAGCAAAATGCGGAGATGGCTGTCGCTCATGCCGTCGAGTATGGTTTTGGCGAGGTTGTCAACGGCTTGGATGGCCGCGATTTTGCCGTCCAGATCCATAGCATGGCTGCAATCGTCGGGTGTTTCGATGTGTAGTAATACGAAATCGTAGGCTTCAAAGGTTTTGGTGGTGAGTTGTGCTTTTTCCGGGGCATGGCCATGTGTTGCATGTTCGATGACATCCAGACCGCACAGCCGCGATATGCCGTGCAAGACCGGTACTGAAGCAATGCAGGCGCCGCGCAAGCCGTACCGAGTTTGAAAATTTTCAAAATTTGGCACGACACCGCAGCCCCATGGCCAGACGGCGTTGCAGAACGGCAAGCGCGACAGGGGTTTACGTGCCGCTTGCATGAGCTGCGAAATAAAAGGGTCGTCGGTCAGATGATCGGCGTATTTTGCGCCGAGTACATTGTGCGGCGGCGTTGGCTTTGCCGTTGGCTGCGTTGCTGAACCGACAAGCATTTGGCGAAATGTCGGTTGTTTATAGAGTTGGACATTATGTGCCGTGAGGACGGCATTGAAAGCCGCGTCGTGCAGCAGAATATCCATGCTTTGTGCAATGGTTTCAGCGGCGGGTTCGGGGCAGGCGTCGCGTAAGATGTCGTCATTGTCGAGCGTGACAAGATTCATGCGCATAGCCCATTGCCCTTGTTGCAAGGCAATGCCCATGCCGGCAGCTTCGACAGGGCCACGCCCTGTTAAGACACTTATATCGTAGCCGAGCAGGAGCGGGATGGCATTTTCGGTGCCGGGGGAGAAGCCGCTGGGCGTGGTGTTGGCTTGTCCGATGTGTTGGCTTGCCAATTTGTCCAATGTTGGTGTATGCGCGGCTTGCAATGGTGTTTTACCACGCAAAACAGGCAACGGATGGTCGGCCATTCCGTCGCCTATGAGCATGAGGTATTTGGTGGGCATAGAGCAACCCCCCTATCACGCCTCACGACACGTGCGGTCAATCGTATAAGTCGCGCACGACAAAAATGTGATTTCCGTCTTTGCGCGCCTTATACTCATTGCACGCTGTTTGGCAGCTCTAAATTGCACGCTCAACACGTCCCGAACGCAAACAACGCGTGCAGGCATAGATGCGGCGGGGTGAGCCGTCAACAATTGCCTTGACGCGGCGGATGTTGGGCTTGAATGTGCGATTGGTGCGGCGGTGCGAGTGGGACAGCTTGATGCCGAATGCCACGCTTTTATCGCAAACAGAACATTTCGCCATGTTGAAATTCCTCCTATCGGATAGTCGAGAAAACAGTATAGCATGGCGGAGCGGGGGTTGTCAAGTGTTTCAGCTGCTTTAGTTTGCTGAAGCTCGCACATCGGGCGACCCTGACTATCAACGTCGCGCCATCCGCAATACCAATACACTCATGTCATCTCGCCCGCCGTTTTGTATTTTGGCCGTTTGTAAAATGTCGGCGGCGATGGTCTTGCAGTCTTTTGTCTCTGATTTCAACAGAAGGTCTTGCAGCCATTCATCGTTGGTCGGGTCGGCGATGCCGTCGCTGGCTACGATGACGACGCTGTCGGGCGTTAGAGTAAACTGTGTTACATCCAGTGAGCGGCCGCAGCCGATGGTCGGCCCGTTGTCAACGGTAATGCCTGCGGGCAACGCCGTGCAAGTAATGCGATGCACGCGCGTGCCGCGCCGCACGTATGACGGGGCTGCGCCAAATTTATAAAAGGTGCATTCGCCGTTGATGAGGTTGATAATCAGCAGGTCAACGGTGACGAATACGCCCTCGGCATCGCCTTTGACCATTAAAGCTGAGTTGATGGTGCGCAACGCTGTGTCGGGTGCGATACCGACGCGGATGAACATTTCGAGCAGTCGAATGACCCAACTGCTTTCGGCTGCCGCCTTGCTGCCGCTGCCCATACCATCGGATAAAATGACGATCAGTCGTCCGTCGGGCAGCTTGAAATATACGCCGCTGTCGCCGCTGACCTCTTCGCCTTCTTTTTGTTTTGCCGCACTGCCGACTTGCATGCGAAAGGGCTCACATTCGCTGAAAATGAGCTTTTCCCTTTTGCCGGATCCTTGCCGTTCGGGCTGGTTGAGCGGCACTTCCAGCGCCGTGCTGAGTTCTTCGGTCAAGACACGGCGGTCGTTATATAGTGCGCGCAAATCATAGCCCTCAACCTCAACAAGCACGCGGTTGTCTATGCGGCTGACCGATGCGGTGGCTTTGGCATGGCGTGATTCTAAAATTTCGCAAACGCGGTCTTCGGCGTTGGCGTAACGGTCGGCACTTTGAGCGATGCGCTCGGTCATGGCGTTGAGCAGCCGCGCTGTTTCGGCATACTGATGGCATACCAGCCCGCGGCTTTCGCGAATGCGGCTGTTGAACCGCCGTCGGTAGAACAGCGCGATTGACTCTTCATTGATCGTTTCACAAAATGCTTGGAATGACATGCAGCGATGCTGGAACCAACCTGCGAAGTCGCCGTGCGTCACCTTGCGTTGTTTGCGTAAAGCTGATGCCGCTTGCTGCAAAGCCTCGCAAGTGCGTTCGAATTCTTTTTCCCAACAGATGCGCTTTAAGGCGCATTTGTCGCAGACGCGTTTTGCCACGCGGTCGATGATTTTTGCCTCGTCACTGACGATATCAACGGACGTCGAGGATGTCCAGGCTGCTTCGAGTGCTTTGTGCAGTTCGATGAATGCGTTGGCAGTTTGGGATAAAATAAGCGTTGTTTGTTTTTGTACGCGGTCGAGCGGTTGACGTGTGGCTGTTGCCACGGTGGGGGCGACAGTTACACCGGCGCGAGTGAGGAGTTTGCGTTTGAGTTTGCTGAGTGTCGCGTCGGGAATGAGCATAAACAGCACGCTGGCCGCGAAAGCCTCGAACAGTACGCCGCCGCGTACAATATTGTTTGTCAACCACAGTGTGCTGACGGCGTGGCTGACGACGAAGACGCTGACAGACCACAGTTTTCCATTTTCTTTGAACGCGCCTGCCAACATGCCGCTCACGCCGTATGCCATGCTGAAATATGGCATGCCCCATGCCAAATCCATGGACAGCCCGATGCTGACACCGCCCGCCGCACCTGCACCTATGCCGCCGCGTGACGCCATGAATATCACGGTGAGCAGTGCCATAGTGCGCCCTGCCGACAGCATGCCGAACAGCGAAAGGTTTGACAATGAAATCAGCACTGTTGATATTAAGATGACGTAGCTGATTGCGTGACGCAGCATTGTCGATTGGCGGTCGTCTTCTTTGATAGTCAATCCATTTTGCAAGACGATGCGGTAAAACATGGCCGCGCCGAAAATCAAGACGAGTTCGGATAAAAACAGAACAGTTGCCTCGATGCCCTCGACGTTGCTGACAACGAGCGCAAAGTTGATGGCTGCCATTGACAGGGTGCCGACGAAAGGCATGAAAAGCTCACGCTGTGACAGCGTTGTGTTGGCGAAAACAAGTGCTGTGATAAATGTTAAAATCGAGGCCGCCATATATGCCAGGCCGTTTGGTGTGCCTAGCATGGTCAAATAACCGGCAAGTACTCCGGCAAAGCTGCTGGCGCCGGCCAGTCCAAGCCCGCTTGCTGCGACATATGCCACGCCAAATGGCGCACTGTCGCGGAGAATGACGCCGTTGGCAAGGCAGTAGCCAATGCCAAAGTGCAATGCGGATTTGAGTAATTTGCGGATTAAAGGTTGTGCCGCCCACGCCTGCGCTCGCCTGATAGTCCCTTCGCCGGTCGTGCCGAACCATTTTTGCATGGTTGATTCTTTCATATGTATATCCTCGTTATGTAAAGTCGTGGGACTAGCATAGCAGAAGCGTTGTGCAAAAAAATGTAAAACGCTGACAGGCGGAGAAACATAATTCTTGCGGAAATGTGACAGGTGTGGTATAGTCGTAGAGGCGGCATTCTGCCGTCCCTACGATACTGAGGAGAAGACATCATGCAAATCAAATTACTTGGCACAGGTGCACACGAAGGGTTGCCCGGGCTATTTTGTCAATGTGACAATTGCAATTTCGCCCGTGTACATGGCGGTAAAAATATTCGTATGCGGAGTGGAACACTTATTGATACCGACATTTGGATTGACTTTTCGCCCGACGCGTATATGCAGGCTACTCTCCACGGGGTCGACATGGCGGCGGTCAAACATTTGCTTGTGACGCATAGTCATGGCGATCACTTTTCGCCCTGTGATTTGGATTTGCGCCGTCCGCCGTACGGGCATTTTGGCCAACGCGAGCCTTTGCGTGTATACGGCAATCAAGCCGTTGAAGAAAAGTATCGGTACATGTTTGCGGAGCCGTCGTCGCGGCGGATGTTTTCGAAGGATGCCGATGTGTTAAAAGAATATATTGAGATTATCAAGATTGTGCCGTTTGACATATTTGCATTGGATGAGTGCACAACGGTGACGGCGTTGCCCGCGGCGCACGATCGCAACGAGGAGTGTCTGGTCTATTTGATTGAGCGTGACAAAAAAGTCATGATGTACGGTCATGACAGCGGCATTTATCCGGAGGAGACGTGGGCGGCGTTGCAAGGAAAGCGCATTGACTTGATAACGCTTGACTGTACATTTGGACCCGGCGGTGAGGGCAGCAATCATATGGGTTTGCTCGATAATATTGTCGTGCGCGACCGTATGCTGGCTGAAGGCATCGCCGGCGAGAAAACGCAGTTTGTTATCACGCATTTCTCGCACAATGGCGGACAAAATCACGCGCAAATGGAAAAATTAGCCACAAAGCATGGAATGCTCTGTGGCTATGATGGGGCTATATTTGATTTGTAAGGGACGTTTGCTCCCGTGGGACGCCCGGGTGCACATCCCCTACAAGCATTTATTGTCCGATTGCTTCTTTGATTTCTTCGCCGTTCTTTTGGCTGAGATACACTTTATATTTATGATCGGCGGCGGCAATTATCAGCACACCGCCTTTGCCGCGCACATTCACAGACGCAATTTGTTCTTTCGTCAGCGCAAAGTCTTTTACGCCATTGCCGAACCAGGGGTAGCTTTTGCCGACGGCTTGTCCTATGACGCTGCCGTCATGTGAAACAGCAATGCTGGTGCGCTTAGTGTCAAGTTTTAAGGTCGCGTAGCCGCCGGCGATGAGGATTAAGAACCCAACTGCGACAAGGGCGTAGTATTGCCAAAATGCCCGCAAGCCTTCGACCCACTCAGTGGTGTCACCGCTGGTGACCTCAATATATTGGGGATGTACGCCAAATTCGTTGGCCAAATGGAATGCTAACAAGGCGGCAATAGCGATTAAGGAAAATTGGAATATAATAAAACCGGTGACTTTGCCGCGCCCGATGCCGCCGCCGTTGACAGGAATAATGTGGTGTTGCATATGACTTATCCTCCATGCAAGTATTATAGAAAGCATATCACAGGTTGCGCCGAAAATCAAGTGTTTTTTTGATTGAAGTATAGGGACATGCCCACTACACACAGTTTCTAAATTTGTAACAACGTTGTAATCGACATCGGACAAGGTTTATGGTACAATGAAGAAAATCTGTCGAGAGGAGAGACTCTCAATTATGAAGAAACTTTGTTTGTTACTGCTTGCCATGGTGTTATTGCTGACGGCGTGCAACGGCGCGTCGGACAATTTATTCTATAATTACAACAATGGTGAATATGAAACGTCGTATGAGCCGCCGACAAACGGGTTTGGTGAAAAACTCGAATTTCCCGATGATGGTTTGACCATTATGCTGCCGGATACGTGGCAGGGTGAGAGCGACCGTTACCGAAATTTAGAGGTTGAACCGCAGCCGGGGCGTATCGATTTTGTGTTTACACCAGACGCCGCTTTGGCGTTGTTGGCACGCTTGGATGATGAGTACGACATGACTGACGATGAACGCATGATGTTATGGAGCGACTTTGAGGCCATGCGCATCCACATCGCTACTGTCTTGGTCATTGGCGTTGAGTTGGCCGATGCCGGCATTCACGTCCTTGAAGCGCGAGAATTGTTTTATCATGAAGTGGTCATTGGCGACCAGGGTGACTATCGTTACTTGTTTTTCTATGATAACAGCGACGACTATGACCGCGAGCATTTGTCGGCTGAGGAGCGTGAGAGGTTTAATGGATTGATCGATACGCTGGAGCAATTACAAAGCGGCATTGCCATGACTGAGCGCACTATTCCGGGTGATGCCACCAACTTTTCGGCGCTGACATTAGACGGTGAGGGCATTGATAGCCACTTTATTCAACAGTATCGCATGACAGTCGTGTTGTTGTGGGCGACGTGGAATGAAGAAAGTCTTGACATTTTGCCGAACATGGCGCAATTGCAGCCGCAGTTGCCGGACGATGTAGGGCTGTTGGCGATTGTGACCGATATTTTCAAGGATGTCGAACAGAATGGGTCACAGGGTGATGAGTTTGCGGCGGTTGCGGCAAACGTCGTCGCGGCGGCGGGCATTGAGTTTCCGGTGTTGGCAGGCAATGCATCGCTGTTTTCCATCATGGAGCTGGGGCGCGCGTTTCCGACATTGCTGTTTTACAACCGAGACGGGCAATTGCTCGGCCCGGCGATTGTGCCGCCGGATACCTCCGTGGCAGCATTACTCGGCTTGGTTGATGACAGGCTTGTTATGCTGGGCGCAGTGGGTTAGATGAATATATTGAAATGGTTATTTCCCGCGCGGTGCCTATGCTGCCGTGCGTTGTCGAGGAATTCTGATGACGTATGTGAAGACTGTTTGAATGCGTTGCCACGACGAAATCCACCATATATTAAACAGCAAGACATGTCGTGGTGCGTTGCGCCGTTCGCGCTGAATGACACATCGCGGAAGCTGTTGCACAACTTAAAGTTTCATGGGCAACTCGCCGTGGCGGATTATTTTGCCAAAGAAATCGTTGACTGTCTGCCTGTATTTGGCAACATCGATTTGGTCACATGGGTGCCGCTGTCGCTGCAACGTCATAGGGAGCGCGGGTACAGCCAAAGCCACCGCATGGCGAAAGGCGTAGCCAAAAGTCTGGGCTTGCCGTGTGTGAAGTTACTGCACAAGGCGCGGCATACTGAGAAGCAGAGCATGGCCAAAGACGTTGCCGAGCGGCAGCGCAATGTGCAGGGCGTGTACCGTGTTGTTGGTGACGGCATGATTGGCAAGCGGGTTTTGCTGATTGACGATGTTTGGACAAGCGGCGCCACGATGCGTGAGTGTTGCGGCGTGCTGCGAGCAGCCGGGACTGTGGAGGTTTGCGGTGCGGTGGCAATAGGGGTGTAGGAAGAGAGAGCAGCTATGATTTCTGGAGCTGTCACCGTTGTTTGTTTACTTGCTAATTCAAAAATGTCCATGCGTATTAAACGTATGGAGTATGAAATAGCGAAAAGCGGAGAAAAGCGGCAAAGAATGATAGATCCATATAAGCAACTTGTGAGCTTGATTTTTGAAATATTGACTCTTGTCAAACAAAATAAGACGATAAATGATACAGAAACTTTAATTGACTATAATAACGATTGACTATGCAAATGCCCCCCCGTATATTCCTCCTCAATCTGTCAATAATGAAAACATACATGATTGACAGCGAGGGCGGACTATGTTTACAAAGGATATCGGTTTAGATTTGGGGACGGCATCAATTTTGGTGTTTGTCAAAGGCAAGGGCGTGGTGATGAAAGAGCCGAGCGTTGTTGCCATCGATAAGGCCAGCGGGAAATTGCTCAAAGTGGGTGCTGAGGCGCAGGAGATGCTGGGCCGTACGCCGGGCAATATTATGGCGATTCGGCCGTTGCGTGAGGGTGTGATCAGCGACTACGAGATGACCGAACGCATGATTAAGGAGTTTCTGCGCAAAGTTAACGCGTTTCGTATGAGCAAGCCGCGGGTGGTCATCTGTGTGCCGAGCGGTATTACCGAGGTTGAGGAGCGTGCCGTTTACGATGCCGGGCTGAACGCCGGGGCGCGGCGGATTTTTTTGGTGCAAGAGCCGTTGGCAGCGGCGTTGGGAGCCGGCATTGATATTACCAAGCCGTGCGGGCATATGGTGGTTGACATCGGCGGCGGCACGACCGATATTGCTGTCATTAGTTTATCCAATATTGTTGATTCTTCCTCCATTAAAATCGCCGGCGACCAGTTTGACGAGGCGACGGTCAAGTATATACGTAAAAAGCATAATGTACTGATTGGCGACCGTACGGCCGAGGAGCTGAAAGTCAACATCGGCTGTGTTGTGTCGCGCAAGGAAGTCAAGGCGGCCAAGGTGCGCGGGCGGTGCTTGCTGACAGGCCTGCCGAAGGAGATTACCGTTACGTCAAGCCAAATGGTTGAGGCGTTTGCCGAATCGGGTAGCCGTATTGTTGAAGCCATTCACGCCGTGCTGGAACGCACGCCGCCGGAACTGGTCGCCGACATTTCGAGTAACGGTATTTTGATGACGGGCGGTGGCTGCCTGCTTTACGGACTAGATAAATTGATTGAGAGCAAGACGGGCATTCGCACTTTTATCGCCGATGAGCCAATTAGCTGCGTGGTGAACGGCACGGGCAAGAGTTTGGAGTATATTGACGATATGCAGGATGGGACGATTAATATTGCGCGGAGAAAGCAGATGCAAATTTAGAGTTGCCGAGCAGATGGCGTCACAAAGTGTGACATATATATAACGGACGGCCAATGGTCGCCCCTACATACATGGAGGCTATTATGACCAATATTTTAACCCGTGAATTTTACGTCAGCGGCAATGAGTGTGATTATGACGGGCGCATTCATGTCCACACATTGCAGAGCAAATTGATGGACTGTGCGTATATACACGCCGAGGATTTGGACGTGTCGCGGCAGGAAGTTCAGGCACTGACCGGCGGCGGTGTGTGGGTGTTGGTTCGCTTGGGTGTATCGCTTAATGCGCCATTGCATTACCCGCAGACATTCACGATCGATACTTGGCCGACGGGTGTTAAAGGGCCGTATTTTGGGCGCGATTATGTGATTCGGCGCGGCGATGAGACTGTTGGCCAGGCGAGCAGTGCGTGGTTGATTGTCAATCCCGACACTACGCGCATCATACGCGGCCGCGATTTGCCGCAGGCCGACATTCACGGAAATCCCGGTGCGGCGGTATGCTATGATTTAGAGAAAATAGCGCCGCCCGATGAATTGAAAGTCATCGGGCGGCATATTGTGCAATATGCTGACTTGGATATTAACAACCATGTCAACAACACGCGATATCTGGCCATTGCAGCAAATGCGCTGGCGTTACATACGCGTCGGCAGTGCATGACGGCATGGCAGATTAACTACACTGAGCAATGCCTATCTGGCGAGGAAATTGTGCTGTCCAGCGGCGTATATGATGACCGATCACTGTATGTTGTGGGTGAGGTTGATGGCAAACGGCGGTTTGATATGCGGGTTTGGTTGGGATAATTTAAAACGCCCGCCTCGACTACTTAATGCTTTGTGCTTATCTTTGCGCCAGCAGCACTTCGACGATTTCCTCAAAACGCATAAACCGTGACGCCTTGACAAGAATATGGTCGCCGTCTTGTAAAAAATCATTTAATGCGGCAATGGCTTGAGACTTTTCGGCGAAGTGCATAGCTGTCAGTGTTGGTTTCTTGGCTTTGGCACCATCGTAGATGTGACGGCTTGACGTACCAATGCAGATAAGCGCGTCTACGTCGCATTCACTGATATGCTCACCTGTTTGATAATGCAAAGCGTTCTCATCGGGGCCCAATTCGCCCATATCACCCAAGATGGCAACGCGTCTGCCGGGGAGAGTTGACAACGCCGTTACGGATGCTTTTACTGAGCTGGGATTGGCGTTGTAGCAGTCGTCAATGATCGTGAATTTCGTGCTCTTGCATACATTTGAACGGCCTTGCACGGCTTGGAAATCAGTAATGCCGCGCGCGATTTCCGTTGGCGTCATGCCCAACCGCACACCGACTGCTGTAGAAGCCAACGCGGCATAGACCATAGGTGTGCCGAAAACGGGAATGGCGACAGGCAAGCGCATATCATTCCAGCAAAGGTCACAAGAAGTGCCTGCTTCGCCTTGATTTTCAATATTTTCGACGTGGTATGCGTTTTGCGGTAAAAGGCCGTACAGCACTGTTTTCACGTTTGTTTTGTCCGGTGCAATGTCGGTGACTTTGCAGGAATGTAACATATCGTCGTCGCCGTTTAACAACGCTATACCGCCGGGCATAATGCCGTGAAAAATCTCAGTCTTTGCTCGAAAAACGCCCGCACGGTCGCCCAAATTATCCAAGTGTGCATAGCCGATAATGGTAATGATAGCCACCGTGGGTTGCACCATGTCGGTCAGGCGTGTCATTTCGCCAAAGTCAGAAATGCCCATTTCGATGACGGCGACCTCGTGCTCTTCGCGCAACCCTAAAAGTGTCAGCGGTACGCCCAGCTCGTTATTGAGATTGCCTGCAGTTTTATGTACGTTGAATTTTGCGCCCAAAACGCTTGCCATCATTTCTTTGGTGCTTGTTTTGCCCACGCTGCCTGTGATGCCGATGACAGGGATGTCAAATAAAGCTCGATAATAGCGTGCCAAGGCCTTAATCGCTGTTTGTGTACAGGGTACAATAATTTGCGCGCCCGGGGCATCTTCGATTTCTCGTTCCACCAGCGCACAAACAGCGCCACGCGCCAATACGTCGGCAACAAAGTCGTGCCCGTCAACACGATTGCCGGGGATTGCCAAAAAAAGTGCGCCGGCAACATCAAGACGTGAATCCATCACGACTTGTTGGATTAAAGCATTCTCAACACCGCCGATGAGAACACCGTCCATTGCCGCGGTTGCTTGCGCTAAGGTTAGAGGCTTCATCTTCATATATATTTCTCCATTGAGATGTCGATGATTTTTTGGCACAGATCGACGAAGTTAAGTCCGATGGCTTGCGCTTCTTGCGGAAGCAAACTCAGTGGGGTCATGCCAGGTAGGGTATTAGACTCTAAATAGAAGATTTCGTTATCATCGCTCAATATAAAATCTGTGCGGGAATACACGCTAAGGTGTAGTGCGTTGTGTGCCGCGAGGGCATGGGCTTGCATTTTTACTGCGATTTCGGCGGGGATTTCAGCGGGACAAACTTCTGTAGTGTGACCTTGGTATTTGGCCTCGTAATCGAAAAATTCAGCTGTGGGGCAGATTTCGATGACAGGCAGAACTGCATCGCCTAAAACGCCGACCGAGAATTCGCGCCCGGAGACAAATTGCTCGACTAAAGCCTCGTTGTCCAAGGCGAAAACAGCGTTCAAAGCAGGCAGGATATCGGACTCGCGCCGCACGATCGTCGTAGCGACACTTGAACCGCCGCTGGCGGGCTTGATGACGACAGGTGGGGTGATTTGTGGTGTGAGCTCATCGCGGCGAAGAATAAAGCCGGGCGGCACTTTGATGCCTGCTGCTTGCATCAAAGTGCGGCTGATGCCTTTGTGCATGGCAAGCGCTGAGCCGAGAAAGTCCGTACCGGTGTATTTGATGCCGGCCAAGTCAAAGGCGGCTTGCAAGCGGCCGTTTTCGCCGTCTTCGCCGTGTAGTGCCATAAACACGATGTCGGCAGTGCGGCACAATTCAAACACGCCATCACCGATTAGATTTGCATCGTTGCCTGCGCGTTGGCGCTGAACGTCTGTCAAATCAGGTTGTTGCCCCATTGGAACCGTTGGTACGCGCTCTAAATTATTATCGAAAGCGTCGCGTGCCGGTTTGACGGAACAACCAAAGAACAAGTCCATCAACAGCACTTGATGCCCTATGTCCATCAACGCGGCTGCAATTTGGCGCCCCGTAGCAATTGACACATTGCGTTCAGGATAAAGTCCGCCGCATAAAACGACTATGTGCATGGGGAAATCCTCCTTATGTGCCGGCTTTAGGCTGCTCGCTGCCCCTGCCGCTAAGCATGCATATCATACCATAGTGTCAGGCGTATGTCTATACGGTGTATTTGAGGTCAAATTCTTTTATCAGCTTTCTGAATCTCGCTGCTTCATGTTCCATAACGGGCGCCGTTATATTATAAATGCAATGCTGTAACACATCGGCATCAATCAGCACCTCATCAAAGGCAGGAAAGGTTCCGCTTTTTGAACTGTGGTTATGAATGGCTGAGCAGATTAAGTCAGTTTCATCGTTGGTTGTTATGGCCAACTCATTTAATACTTCGCGCGCCAATGCAGCGCCTTTTTCAGCATGGCGATCAGAATCCATAAATTTATAGGTATAAAAGTCATGCAACATACCCGCCATCGTCGCCAATTCGACATTTTCACCGCGTCGGAGCGCAATGAAAGCACAAGCCTGTGAAACGCCGTATAGATGAAGGTAAGCGCAACGGCGCTCAAACGTGTCGGTCATATTCAAAATGATATGGTCAATATGTTTGCGCAAAACCTCAATCCGATTTTCCATCACAACCTCCATGGTATTTATACTCGTAAGCGCACGCCGAACCAATTGGTGAGCAATGAGAAAATTATACCACATCGTTCCGGCAAAGTCTACGAAAATTTCTTGTTCGCAGAATCAAAGACAGACCAATTTGACAACGCCGAAATGAGATGATATACTCACAGCATTAAGCCGATGCAGGAGGTATTTTATGCTGGAAGGGCGATGGCGCAAGATTTTGCTTGTTGGTATGACAGTGGTGTTTTTGCTGTCGCTTATGCCGATTGTATGGACAGGATTACATGCGCGCCCATCTAAGGATGATTATATATTCTCGGCATCGTCGTCGTTTCATCACAACTGGTGGTGGAATGATGATATTGAAGGAAATCGGCAACATTATTTCGAGCGCAGTGTACGCTATGCCGCTCAAAACGGCAATGTGTTTGACATCGGACGGGCGGTAGGTCATACTGTTGCCGACAACTATATGGAGTGGCAGGGTACGTTTACAGCCATTGCGCTGTTTTCGCTCCAACCGGCCGTTCTTTTCGGGCACGATGCCTATCCGTTGACCATGTTGTTTACACTGTTTGCACTTATCGGTGCGACGGCCTTTATGCTCAAAACAATATTGGGAAAGGAATGGCTGCTTCCTTGTCTGCTGATGTTGACGGTGAGTATACAGTTTGTTCCCCACATCGCGCAAGGGTTCTTTTGGTACAACGGCGCAGTGTTTTATACGTTCTTTTACAGTTTGATGCTTGTTAGTCTTGCCTTGAAAATACGCCTATTTCGCAATGGCGGCGGTGCTGCCAAAATCGGCAGTGTCGCGCTGTTGAGCTTTTTGATTGGCGGCGGCAATCTTGTGACGGCGTTGCTGGCATTGCAAATAAATGTCATATTCTTGCTCTTTTTGCTGTGGGAATATCGAGGGCGGCTGAAAGAGTGCGTATCGAAATGGCGTCCGCAAGCGATTTTTGCCGCGGCTTTGGCTTTGGGATTTGCCATTAATGTCGTCGCGCCGGGCAACGCTGTTCGCGGCGGAGATTTTGGCGGACTGCGTGCTGCACTAACAAGCATAATCATGTCAATTGGTATTGCTGCTCGTGACATTTTGGTATGGACAAATCCCGCAATTGTCGTCATGCTGCTGCTGGCGTTGCCGCTGATGTGGCGCCTTGCCCAAAACACTGACTTTTCATTCAAGGCACCGCTTTTGGTGCTCGCCGTGAGTTTTCTGTTGTTTGCCAGCCAGAACGTGCCGCCATGGTATAGCATGGCGTATACCGGGCCGCCCAGGTTGCGCAACATCGTCTTTTTCTCATATGTGTGGCTGTTGTTCGGCAATGCGTTTTACGTTTTGGGTTGGGTTGCCAAAAATTTCGAGTTGCGCCCGATTGCCGTACGTTCGGTACGGGCATGGCATAAACCCGCCTTGCTCTGCGCGGGGTTGTTTCTGTTGTCAGGCGCGTTTTTTGCCTTTCGGCACTCGACAGCGACTTGGGCGACTTACGATGATATACGCCACGGACGTGTGCGCCAATTTCTAGTCGAACATAATGAGCGGCAGGCATTGCTGCATTCAAGCGATCCATCGGTCACGCTGGCAGCATTTTCTTCGCCGCCGTTTAGCTTGGTGCCTTGGTGGGACAATCAAGCCCCGTACCTTGGGGTTGAACTGAGCGTGCTTTCCATCGGACCTTTCAATCGAGCTATGGCTGATTTTTACGGCAAAGACGAATTGCTTAGCCTGCCACCGCCGCGGGTTCGTGCTGAGCCGATGTCGCCGACGTTTGAGTTCCAAGGACGCCAAGCGCAGATTGATACGTATCTTATCAACGCTAACCAATATTTGCGTTTGCGTGATTTAAGCTATTTTCTACAAAATGTTTTCAATGTTGTTATCGAGGAGGGGCAATTTTCCATATTGACAGGTTACGCCTATATGCCAGTCGGCGGCGAAGCGCGCCTGCGTCCGCGTGACGTGATTAAACCGGCGTACTTGCACGCAGACACGCTGATTGTCGATGGTGTTCGCGCAGATACTGTGAGCTATACGGTTGACGGCGAAGTGCTTTTTATGATACGTGAACTTTTTGAGTTGCTGGATATTGAGTTTGATGTTCGGGATGTGCACGAGCATATTTATTTAACGCTGCGTTGATAACGAAAAATTTTCCCATACATACCATATGCTCGCTCGGTATAGAATAATGCCCGGGTGATAACTATGAAAAAAATGATTTCGCTCGTCTTGGTGACGATTTTATTAATCCTGCCCGCTAACGCATTTATCAAGTGGGTGGACTTCAAGGTACCGTATAATGCGCTTGAAGCGGCAATGAAGCTTGACATTGAATCTGTTGAGCAAGATGTTAAGCTCAACTGGACAGAATTGCTGGCGTTGCTTGCTTGTCAATACGGCGGCGAATGGTCGCGGTATAGAGAGACTGATTTGCATGCCTTTGCGCAGCGCTTACGCGGTGGCGAGAGTTTGGTTGACATGGCGGAAAAATATGAGCATTACAGCTATTTCGCCGACGCTTACGATGCTGTGTTGGGCGGACTGTTGGGGCATTACCGCGTCATGGATGAAGTGGGCGATTGGCAGGAGAAGTACGGCTTACGGGCGTTTTCGCCTGTGGCAAAGGGATTCTATTATACGCATAGCGACGACTTTGGCACGGGGCGCAATTACGGCTATCAGCGGCGTCATTTAGGGCATGATATGATGTGCCCGACCGGTACGCCGGTAGTTGCCGTTGAGAGTGGACGTGTTGAAGCGTTGGGCTGGAATCAATACGGCGGTTGGCGTATCGGTATTCGCAGCCTTGACGAGCGGCGATATTATTACTATGCGCACTTGCGGCAAAATCGACCTTATCATACCGATTTGAAAGAAGGCGACACTGTCAAGGCAGGTGATGTCATCGGCTATGTCGGCCGCACGGGCTATTCGCGCAATGAAAATGTCAACAACATTGAAATCAGTCATCTGCATTTTGGCTTGCAACTGATTTTTGATGAGAGCCAAAAAGAGGCAGTCACTGAAATTTGGGTAGACACATATAATATCATCCGCCTTTTGGAGAAAAATCGCGCGCCGGTATACCGCGTTGCCGAAACAAAAGAATACTATGCTGACCATGTGACAGAGGGATTGGGGACTCCCACTACTTGCCAAATTTTATCAAATAGTATATAATTAGTTACACCATTCGACAGGAGGCGTGTGCCATATGAATATTTCAGATAGAATTCAACGTTATCGCAAGGCTTGCGGGCTGACGCAAGGGCAGCTGGCAGAGGCTGTAGGCGTTGTCGCGCAGGTGGTCAGTGATTGGGAAAGCGATGTGACACGACCTGATTTTGGTAATTTGATCGCGCTAAGTCGCGTGTTTGGTGTTTCGACAGATTCGTTGCTAGTCGGCATTGAAGCGCCGCCGCCTTCATCGGTTGTTGGGCCGCCGCTGGTTGAGGCGACCAAGTTAGAAGAAGAGGATGTAATTTCCGAAGATGAGGAGTTGGATCAGCTTGCCTTTGAGTTTGTGCTGACAGGCTCTGAAGATGACGTAGTGCCGATATATAAATCGAGAAGAAGTCGCAAGAATACGGTGTTAGCCCTTGCCGTAGGTATATTGGCGGTTGCTGGCGGCTTGGCGGCTGTAAAAGCAGTCAAGCAGAAAAAGAAATAATCGTAGGGATGGCTTGCGGTTGTGCGTGATGACTTCGTGGACGCACAATGCACATTTCTACATCAACAGAGGAATTACTATGCCCGCATTTTTACATAAAACCATCGATGCTTTGTACAACACCGACTTTCTGCGCCGTGTGCTGCTGTATTGGCTCTGCTTTTTTTGCTGGGAGATGATTTTTCGCGTTTCGTCTATCAGTGGTTTTTTTGCGTTTTCAATTTTGCGAGTTCTACTCATTGCGTTGCCATCAGGCATGGTCTTTGCTGCGGTGTTGACGTTAGTGAAACGGTCGGCGCGAATGTGGGTGTTGCTTCCCTCGATGCTGGTTGTTATGATTTTATACGGTTCGCAGATTGTATTTCGCTCTATTCAGCCGTCGTTTTGGGGCATTGGTTCACTGGAACACAGTACTGGCATTATGTCTGAATTTATGCCTGTTATCGCACCGGCGATGTTGCGTAATTTGCCGTGGATTTTTCTGCTGTCATTACCGATTGTGGCGGCAATTCTATGGGAGCGAAAAGAGCGGAATGTCGCGCGCGGACGGCAAGCTGTCGCATGTGTTCTTGCTGTTGCAGTAATAGTTAATATATTGGCGTGGGTGACGTTTGGGTTTGCCGCACGGGATTTTAATTCGGCGCTTGGGCGGTTTTACGGCCGCAACGGCAGTCCGACTGTCATGCACGAACACAGCGGCGTATTCGGTGCGTTTGGGTTGCAGTTGGCAAGCTTTATTGTGCCGCGAGGCACAGACTCGGCGATGGAGCTCGCAGGTACGCGCCGTCCATCCGGCAGTTCGCCGTCGCCGTATGGTTATAATGCATTGGATATTGATTTTGAGCAGCTGGCACGGGATGCTGGCACGCCGCGATTGCGGCAATTGCACGAATTTCTTGCCAACCGAATGCCCAGCCCCAAACACGAGCTGACAGGGCGTTTTGAGGGGTATAATTTGATTTATATCATTGCTGAATCGTTGGCGCCGTATGCCATTCGCCCTGACTTGACGCCTACACTCTACCATATGATGAATCAAGGCATCCACTTTACGAATTTCTATAACCCATCTTGGCCACTCAGTACACTGGACGGAGAATATGTGTTGCATACGGGACTCTTTCCAAAGCCTGATATATGGAGTTTTGTGCGCGCCGGGCGCAATGAGGTGTGGCAGCCGTTCACCTTAGGGCGGCAGTTTGAGGCGATGGGGATGCAGCCGCTTGCTTTTCATAACCACGCCTACACGTTCTTTCAGCGTTACTTATCGCATCCGAATATGGGTTATGATTTCCGAGCGGTGGGTAACGGGTTGGATATGGAGCTTGGTGAAATCTTTTGGCGCAGTGACTTAGAAATGATGCAGCTGACGGTTGATGAGTTTATTGATAAAGAGCAGTTTCATGTGTATTATCTGACGGTGAGCGGACACAAGCCGTATACGGCAGATATGCACACAATGGTGGCACGGCACTGGGACGCGGTGGCGCACTTGGATTATTCAGAGCGTGCGCTTGGCTATCTGGCGGCGAATTTGGAGCTAGAGCACGCCGTAAGCTATTTGATGGAACGCTTGGAAGCCGCGGGCATTGCCGAGCGGACACTGATTGTCCTCACACCTGACCATCATCCGTATGGGTTGGAACATTGGGAGATCGAAGAATTGGCAGGGCATGAAGTTGAAGAGGAGTTGGGTGTTAAGCACAGCTTGTTGATTATGTATACGCACGGCATGGAGCCAATGACAGTGGATAAGCCGAGCTCAAGCGTTGATGTATTGCCGACAGTTTTGAATTTAATGGGGTTGCCGTTTGATTCGCGATTGTTGATTGGGGTGGATATTTTGAGCGATACACCGCCACTGGTCATGTTTAACTGCCGTAGCTTCATTACTGAGAACGGGCGCTTCTATCGAAAGCGCAATGAATTTGTACCCAATCCAGGTGTAGAGATTGACGAGAATTACATCAATGACATTTTGAAAATAGTTAACGCTGAATTTGCCGCTTCGGCAGCGATTTTAGACTTGGATTACTATCGCTTTTTGGAAACGTATATTTTAGCGGCAAAAATGCAAAATTAGGGGTTGCAATGTTCGGCAGCTTATGTTATAATACTCTTCGCGCTTGGAAAACATGGTGGGTGTAGCTCAGTTGGTTAGAGCACCAGGTTGTGGTTCTGGGGGTCGCCGGTTCGATTCCGGTCATTCACCCCATGTTTGGCACTTAGTGTTTAGTGGGCCGCTACTTGCTGCTCACTAACGCTAAGGCGCGACGATAAAAAAAATGATCTGCTAGCTCAGTCGGTAGAGCATCTGCCTTTTAAGCAGGTGGTCCTGGGTTCGAGTCCCAGGCAGATCACCATGTCGGAAGAAACTTTGCCCTACGTCATTTCCGCGCGGGCGCGAAAATTGCGCCCGCTCCGTTCTTCCTCATTTCATCGCCTCGCAAAGCAGGCTTCGCTCAGGGAGAAGGAACATAGCGTAGTGTGGGCAGCGGCGTGCTATCATTGGGATATAGCCAAGTCGGTAAGGCACCAGACTTTGACTCTGGCATGCGTAGGTTCGAGTCCTACTATCCCAGCCAACAGAAAAGCCTGTAACATAATGGTTACAAGCTTTTTTGTTTGTTGAGAACATGACTGCAAATTGCAAACGCTCATATTTATTAAACTGGTATCAACAAAGCCTTTTCTCACTGAGTTTAGGCTTTTGTCTTGCATTAACCCGGCAAGTACGCGCAAATCGTGAAAACGCGTGTTAGGTGCACCAGTTGCAAGAATATGCTTTAAATGTTTGTACACAATGCAATCGTGGCACGTGGCGAATTTGCGTAGCGTTTCAAGATTAGGCTCTTTATACATCAACGACAAAGCATCGTGATTTCAACGAGAAGAAATCGCGATGCTTTGCCGTTGCTTTCCGTTGAGAACTTCATGCCGCAAGACCCTTGCTTGCACCACGAAGAAAATCTACCAAAACGGTTGAAATGGCCGATAGTGCTGCCGTGAATTGCATAATAAATATTATTGCAACGCATGGGCGTATTAATAAGAATTTCGAAGGCCAGTTCTATCATCTTAAATTTTAACTATAAGAAAATCTGAGGAATTTCACAAAAATACTTGACAGCCAAGTATTCCCATGTTACACTACTGACAAATTCAGACAAAAATTCATGCGAAAGGCGTGGTTCATAATGAAGCGAGTTTAATGCGCGCGAAACACTAGTGTAGGCTAGGGTGGTTTCGTGCGGTTTTTTATTATAACAGTGAAAAAAGGATGGGGCCATGGCAAGCTATATCATTTATCCACAACAGATGAAATATTATACCTATCCAAAACCTTAACAAACAAACATGAAAAGGAGCTCCTATCATGAAAAAGACCTTATGTAATGCCTTGGCAATAGCGTTATCTCTGGTCATGGTTCTCCACATTCTGCCTTTGCAATCCATAGCTGAAAGCTCAGAAGCGCAAAAGTTTGAATATAGTGAAATTACAAGTTATCCAACTGATGGGTCAGAGTATCCGGAAGTATATGATACAGACCGTTTGGTGGATGAGGATTGGGAGCAACAAGAAATAACAGCTGAAGATATTGTTGGTGAAATCGTAGAACTCCGTGAAGAAGATGTCAAGCATTTTCGTTTGGTCGATGGCTCATACATCGCTGTTCAGTTTGATCATGCGGTCCACTACCAAAATGAAGACGGCGAATGGGAAGACATAGACAATCGCTTAGAACAGGGAGAAACAGAGCGCCTGCAGCGCCGAGGGCGTGGTAACCGTGGCCGTGATAGAGACCACAGTACAACACGTTCATGGAGTCGTCGCGGTGGGCGTAATAATATTGATTTACCTCAACAAGGTCGTGATAACGAACCGTTGATCAGCTTTGAGCGCGATGGCCATTCGGTTAGCATATCATTGCCCGGTGCTAACCCTGTTCAAGCTGTGATCATCACACCGGAGCAACCATATGACGACTGTTTGGGAGAAGCGGTCACACCGCAGAATATTATGAGTATTCTGCGCTATGAGAACATACTTGATGGCGTGGATATTGAATATGTCTTCTTTGGTGAGGATGTAAAAGAAAATATCATCGTCCATAATCCACGCGACGATTATAGCTTTGTTTTTGAATTGGACCTAGGCAACCTCGCACCTGTTGAGGTGGAAGATGGCTCGATTTATCTGGTCAATCCGGTCAATGGTGAAGCGATTTACCAAATCCCCGCACCATTTATGTTCGATTCAGATGGCGCATTTTCAACTGATGCATGGTATACCTTAGCGTATATCGGCACAGACGATAATGTGTCTCTTTTCAATTTTACGGTAACTGCCGATGAAGCATGGATGAACGATGAAGAGCGTGTATGGCCGATTATCATTGATCCGCCGCTAATCACCGTGAGAGACGATGTTTTTACGGCACGATATATCGATAGCGATTGGCCAAGCAATCAATGGAACACGAACAGCTTAATTGTTGGCGGGAATGCGGTCAGAAGAATGCGCACATACATGCATATTCGTGAATTACCTGCGTTGCCGGCCAACAGCATGGTGGTGAGTTCACAAATTGCGCTGCGCCAGTTTTCTAATGCGCCCGGCTTTGGCCCCGGATACAGGCATACAAATATGCCTGCGATAAATATTGGGGTGTATCCCATTACGCATAGCTCTAGCCAGTGGCATTTCAATCTCACAAACCCCAGCCCCAATGTATTGCTTGACTATGTACGCGTACAGGCTCATCTTGAGATGACATGGGCATTTTGGGACATAACGCGCACGGTCAAGGGGTGGTATGCCGCTCCAACCAACACCAATCGAAACCTAATGTTCAAGGCACTTGAAGAAGGCACTATGACCGGCACACGAAATGCCAACGCCCTATTCGCCAACGCCCATGCAAGTCATATGCATTCATTCCCGCGACTTATTGTACAATATCAGAATACGGTTGGGCTGGAAGACCATTTCACGTATCACATACAAGACATCGGGCGTGCCGGAACGGGGCATGTGGCTGACTATACAGGCGCATTAACAATTGTAAAGCCGCTTGTCTCAAATGCCAGCACGGTCGTGCCATTCGAGTTGTCTCTTATTTATAATTCGCAGTATCATGACCGCTACTACTCGGCAGTCAACAGTAGGAGCTACGCCGGTATGCATATGGGACATGGCTGGAAGCTGAGCACACAAAAAAGCATACATGAAGTCACTTTATACGATAGCTTTGATGGCAGCACACTTTATATGAGGTACACCGACGCTGACGGCACGATGCACTATTTCGCACCAGTTGAAAATCATTGGGAAGATGAAAGTGGCCTGGGGCTTAGAATCGAGCGCATCAATGTCGGCATCCATCGATACAGGTTGACAGACCAGCAGAATAATCGCATGGAATTTGATGCGGCCGGGCGACTAAGGCTTATCACTGACCGCAATGGAAATCGCACACAGTTCAATTTTGGCAATGCCGACTTCCCCGGCAGAATAACATCAATATCAACGCAGTTGAATGGCCATAATTCTGTTGGTGTTGCTTGGTTCATTTATGATCAATGGGGATTTCTAAATCGTGTTGTTGACCGTGCCGGTAATGAAACTCGCTTTGCATACAGTGCCAGCCGACTTATTCGCATCACGCATGCGGATGGCGCATTCATGTCGTATGCATATGGTGGGCCGGGCGGGCGGCTGACGACAGCCACTGACGGCGAAAGTGGCCGTTTGGTGCGGTATAGTTGGAATGCCAACGGCACAGTTCATGAATTTGTCAACTACGGCAGAGGCAGCGGAGGTGCTGCCAGAGAACGATTGGTGCGTATCGAGCGCCCCGTCATGGGCAAAACGATATATCGCTATGCCGGCGCATCCGGCGACATTAATGCAAATGATGCCATTTATCAGTTCATGTTGTTTGACAATGCGGGGCGCACAGTTAATAGTTACTTTACTGACCACACACGCACCAACATTTTAAGTGCATCTGCTGCGGGCTTTACACCGCCGTCCGGCACATCGCGTCAAAACAATCGCATCACGCGCAGTGCCGCCATGGGCGTGGCATCGAGCAATATGTTCCGCAATAGCGGTATGGAAGAAGGGACAACGCATTGGCGTTTCTCGCGTACAAATGGGTTCAGCGCCGCAACGAATAATCCGCGAACAGGCCATCGCTCAATGGAATGGACGACACGTTCAGATGCGGTACAACAGTACCAAACTTTGACGCTCGAACGCGGTCAGCCCTATACCGTTTCGGCGTATATCAATACGTCACAAGTAACATCATTCAACGGCGGTATTCGGCTTCAGTTCAGATTCGGAAGCAATCAAGTTGTTGAAAGTCCTGCTTTCGATACGATTACATCAACTGTCGTTGAAGGTGGTTGGCAGCGTATCAGTTTTACATTCACGCCAAATCCGGCAACAGCAACGGCAGTATATCAAGTTGGCCTAATCTATCATCCCTTTGTTGGGCGGATCCATGTTGATGACTTCCAGTTGGAGGCAGCAGAAGCCCCTGCCAACTACAATATTGCTGTTGCCGGCAATATGGATTGGCGCATGGCCGGAACGCATGGCTGGCAGCAACGCGCCGGCGGACATGGTGGATTTACGGCAAATCAGCGGCGCACGGGGACGCACTCATATTTCTTAGACGGCAATCCGTTGAGCAGCAATTATGCTTTCTACGATGTGCCTATCAATGCGACGGGTCAAACCTTTATGCTCTCGGGTTGGGCGCGCGCTACGTCTGTACCGTTACGTACCGATTTAACAGAACAACCCGGACGGACTTTTGGACTGCAAGCTCGGATTGTTTACGACAATGGTGTAGAGGAGCATCATATTGCCTCATTTAATCCCGATGTAACTGACTGGCAATATCTGAGTTTACCTATTGTGCCGAGACAGATGGACAGGGAAGTTCGCACAATCCGAATTAGGTTGCTATATGACTTTAATGGAAATACCGCATATTTCGATAACATATCACTGGTGAGGGAGTTATCACAAACCTTTGAATATGATGCCAACGGCAACTTAATACGCATCAACTCATCAGAAAGCGATGCAAATATCTTCACATATGATGGAGCGAATTTGAGAAGTTTGGTGAATGAGCACGGTACATTTGAGTTTACCCATGATGATAGAAACAATTTGGTCACGGCACGGAACGCCAACCTAACCATGACGCTGGCGCATAGCTCGGCGGGCAACCAAACCAGCTCGGTATTACGACACAGTAACGGAACCGGTCTTTCCATTACCAACAGCGCAACATATACTGCCGATGGCAACCGCGTTGACTCAGTCACAGATGAGACCGGTGCCAGGACTATATTCAACTACGGCAGTGTCAACAGCATCTATGAGATGACCGGACAGCCGCAAAGTGAGACAGCACCAAACGGCACAGTGACCGTGACACGCCTCAACGCGCAAACGGGGCGCATGCGGGACAGTTTTATTGCCGATGTTGTTGGACTGCGTCCGGTTTATCAGCATGGACAAATGGTTCAGATGGAGCGCAGAGGGTTCCGAAACGGAAACTTGCTCTTCCAAAGTTATTTCTTTGACTATGATATTTTCGGCAATAAAACACAAATCAGTGTGGGGCCAACCAGAGAAAATGCGCGCATAATCGTGCAATATGAGCATTTGCCGCACAATGGCGAATTGCGCCGCATGACGTTTGGCAACGGTCATTTTATCGACTATACATACGACTTTCTTGACCGTGTAAGAACACGCACTTATAGCAACGGTCGCAGGATTGACTATACCTACACCGGCGACGGGCAATTGCACCGTGTAGCAGATACACACGGGCACACATTTGAGTTCCAGTATGACAGCATTGGCAGGCCTATTAACACTACGGTGCGTGAGAGCCAGACCAATCGAATACTGTCAACAGCCAATCAGCAGTTTGATACACGCGGCAGAGTGAGCCGTGTCTCTTATGCTGTTGCCGGATTTGCCGAGCGTTTCATCACTTACGCATATGACAATGTTACGGGTAACCTAAGCTCAATGAGAACCGCCTCAGGCGAAGTGCTGACCTATCATTATGATGGGTTGCAACGCTTGATACGTCGCGATGGGCGGCACTCCCGCCATTATACCTATCGGAACGTCTCAAATGAGCAGACCACCATAGAAGTTGCCTCATTGATGTACCGCCGCGGGACAGATCACAACTGGATCGGGTTCTACTACGGGTATGATAACATGGGCAATATCGTCAGCGTAAACAGTCATAGCGGCCGGCCGCTTGACAGATATGTCTACGATGCGCAAAACCAACTCATCCGGCATTATGATGATGAAGAGGGCAACTCTTGGCACTTTACTTATGATACGTTCGGCAACATCCTTACGATGAATACGCAATCGCAGGGCGGATTTACATGGCGAAATCGCACATTTGCCTATAACGACCCGCGATGGCCGGATTTGCTGACTGCTATCAACGGGGTGCAAATCAACCACGACGCCATTGGCAATCCGCTTAACTGGCGCGACAATATGCAGTTGACTTGGGAACGAGGCCGGCAGCTACAACGCATTGACACGCCCCGGGAGACGCTTTTCTTTCTTTACGATTCCAATGGCCTGCGCAGCATCAAGTCCACGAGCGCTGCGAACTACCACTACTATTACATTGATGACCT